>CANRJU010000258.1 GCA_947631075.1 uncultured Lachnospiraceae bacterium | reverse complement strand
GAAGCTCCTCCGCCCGCCTGTATTCCGGGTTATCCGGGTGTATGGCCGCCGTGTACACCACGAGGTCTATATCTTCGGTAATATTTTTGGATTCTTGTCCATATAATACTTGTATGCCGAGACTCTCCAGATGCCGGGTAATCTTGCTCTCGCTCCGGTCCGATCCGCTGACGGCAAATCCCATCGAGTGCAGCAGCTCCGCGAACCCGCTCATGCTGATGCCGCCGATCCCGATAAAGTGGACCCGGCATGGGTGTTCAAAATCAATTTCGTACATAAGAAGCTCCCTCCTTCTTAAAAATGGCTCTTATCGGGGCCAGAAAATTTGGCCTCATATATCATATTATATAAATTTAATGGGAAAAATACAAGGCATAAGGTAAAAATGCTTAATAAACTTGAAATGAAATTGTAAAATATACACAAAAGTTTAAAAAAAATTGAATTTTTTTTGTGAAAAATATTCACAATCACCAAAATGTATGATATAATCAAAAACATCAAATAAACAACAGGGGTGATAACATGATCAAAAAAGAAATGATAGCCATGTTACTTGCTGGGGGGCAAGGGTCAAGACTGGGTGTTTTGACCGCAAATGTAGCAAAGCCTGCTGTTGCTTTTGGGGGAAAGTATCGGATCATTGATTTTCCATTGAGTAACTGTATCAACTCAGGAGTGGATACAGTAGGTGTACTGACCCAGTATCAGCCATTGAAACTGAACACTCACATCGGAATTGGTATTCCGTGGGATCTGGACCGCAATGTTGGGGGCGTGTCCGTTCTTCCTCCGTATGAGAAGAGCACCAGCAGTGAGTGGTATACCGGTACGGCGAACGCCATATTCCAGAACCTGAACTACATGGAATATTACAATCCGGACTATGTGCTGATCCTCGGCGGCGACCACATCTACAAGATGGACTATCAGGTAATGCTGGATTTCCACAAGGCTAATAATGCAGACATCACGATGGCGACGATTCCGGTTCCAATCGAGGAAGCGAGCAGATTCGGCGTATGTATTACAGACGATACGCACCGGATTCTCGAATTCGAGGAGAAACCGGCACATCCTCGGAGCAATCTGGCATCCATGGGTATTTACATTTTCTCATGGCCGGTGCTGAGGGAAGCGCTGATCAAGCTGAAAGATCAGCCGGGCTGTGACTTCGGAAAGCATATTCTGCCGTATTGTCATGAGAGGGGCGACAGGATTTTTGCTTACGAGTACAACGGCTACTGGAAGGATGTAGGTACACTGGGATCCTATTGGGAGTCCAATATGGAGCTCATTGACCTGATTCCTGTATTCAATCTGTATGAGGAGTTCTGGAAGATCTACACCCGTAACGAGTGGCTCCGCCCGCAGTATATCGCGGCGAACGCCATCGTGGATAAGGCCATTATGGGGGATGGCTGTGAGATCTACGGCGAGGTGCACAATTCCGTCATTGGCTCTGACGTCATCATTGAGGAGGGCGCCATTGTGCGGGATTCTATCATCATGAACTCCACCCGGATCGGAAAGAACACGATCCTGGACAAGACAATCGTGGCAGAGGGGACGGAGATCGGAAACAACTGCGTATTGGGGGCCGGCGAGAGCGGCGTAGTGAACAAGCTCAAACCGGATGTGTACGCGTTCGATCTCGTTACCGTAGGTGACAACACCGTGATTCCGGACGGCGTCACCATTGGCAAGAACACTGCTATAGCGGGTAAGACCACGAAAGCGGATTATCCGAACGACACCTTGGAAGGCGGAGAAACTTTGATAAAGGCAGGTGACTTGTTATGAAAGCAATAGGATTGATTCTTGCTGGAGGATCCAGCAGCCGGATGAAGGAACTGACCATTGACCGCGCGACGGCAGCTATGCCGATTGCGGGCGGTTACCGCAGTATTGATTTTGCGCTGAGCAGCATGGCAAATTCGCACATCAGCAAGGTGGGCGTATTTACCCAGTACAACTCCAAATCCCTGACGCAGCATCTCAATTCCTCCAAGTGGTGGGATTTTGGCCGTAAGCAGGGCGGGCTGTTCGTGTTCACGCCGACCCAGACCCACGATAACAATCAGTGGTATCGCGGTACGGCGGACGCCATCGCGCAGAACATCGATTTCCTGAAATCCAGCCACGAGCCCTATGTGATTATCGCGTCCGGGGACTGCGTGTACAAGCTGGACATGAACAAGGTCCTTGAGTATCACATTGAGAAGAACGCGGATATTACCATTGTCACAAAAGACCTGGGATCCGTGGACGATCCGACCCGTTTCGGCGTAGTATCGGTAGATGCGTCCGGCATGGTCACAGAATTTGAGGAGAAGCCGATCGTGACCAACAAGACATTAGTTTCTACCGGCGTTTATGTACTCCGCCGCCGTCAGCTGATCGAGATGATCGAGCGCGCGGGAGCCGAGGGCGGTTTTGATCTTGTCAAGGACATTTTCATTCGCTATAAAGGGATTAAAAAGATATATGCTTACCAGATGGATTCCTACTGGAGCAACATTACGGCCGTGGATTCCTACTTTAAGACAAACATGGATTTCCTCAACAGGGACATCCGGGAATTTTTCTTTGGTGAATATCCGACCATTGCGTCCAAGATCGAGGATCTTCCGCCTGCGAAGTACAATCTGGGAGCGGTTGTGAAGAACAGCCTGGTTTCCAGCGGATGTATCATCAACGGCGAAGTGACGGATTCGGTTCTGTTCAAAGAGGTGTATGTGGGCAACAACTGTACGATCCGCAACTCCATCATTTTGAACGACGTCTATATCGGAGACAATACTTACATTGAGAATTGTATTGTGGAAAGCCATGGTACGATCCGTGCAAACTCTAACTATGTGGGTACGCCGGAAGACCTTAAAATCATTTTGGAGAAAAATGAGCGATATGTACTTTAAATCGTTCAGGTAAGGGGGGACAAGTGATGCAGATCACAGACATCCGTATTCGCGTTGTGAGTAAGGACTCAAAGATGAAGGCGGTCGTATCAGTTACATTCGATGATGCTTTTGTAGTACATGACATAAAGGTCATTGAGGGTGAAAAGGGCTTGTTTATCGCAATGCCGAGCAAAAAGACGCCCGATGGCGAATATCGGGACGTAGCGCATCCGATCAATGGAAGCATGCGAGGGATGCTGCAGGACGCCATATTAGAGGAGTACCAGAAAGCACTGGCGGAGACGACAGAGGAGAACGAAGTATAATCAAGTACAACGACGTAAAAGATTCCCGGCAAGTTATCTTGTCGGGAATCTTTTTTCGGTAAATACTGCGTATAAAAGCACGATTTTCGCGCGTTTTTTGTGCTGTCTGTGATCAATCGTCTGTCGCTGAGGGCGGCTGTTTGGCTGTATGGGTCGTCCTTCTCTTTCTGACGTCCTCTCTCACCAACGTGTAAACTGTGGCTGAGAGGGGAATAAAAATCAGCATTCCGATTACGCCCATGAGGCTCCCGCCGATGCTGACGGCCGCCAGTACCCAGATGGAGGGCAGTCCCACGGAATTTCCCACCACCCGCGGATAGATGAGGTTTCCCTCAATCTGCTGCAGCACCAGAAACAGAACGATGAACCAGAGCGCCATAAGGGGATTCTCGATTAAGATCAGGAAGGCCCCCACAACGCATCCGATAAAGGCGCCCACCACCGGAATCAGCGAGGTGAACGCGATCAGCACGCCGACCATGACCGCATAGGGCATCCGGAAAATCAGCATGGCGACGACGAACATGGTGCCGAGAATCAGGGCCTCTAAGCACTGCCCTGAGATAAACTTGCTGAAATGGTAGTTGAGAAGGCGCAGTACATGAAGCATGCGCTTTGACATCTTTTCCGGCAGGTAGACGGTGAGCAGCAGCCGTCCCTGGCGGATCAGCGTCTCCTTCTGGCTCAGAATGTAGAGCGAGAAGATAAAGGAGATCACGGCCCCTGTGATGCCGCTGATAATGCTGCTGGCAGCGCTGAAGGTGGAGGAGAGGACGGCCCCGGCGCCGCTCTGGAGAAACTCCTGGACGGTGCGGATGATGGAAGCCCAGTTCAGCTCCAGGTGGCGCACCAGCTTATCCCTGGCGTTCATCCCGATGAAGTCGATGCCGTGCTCGTGGAGCCAGCTCTGGGCA
>CANRJU010000257.1 GCA_947631075.1 uncultured Lachnospiraceae bacterium | reverse complement strand
TTGGACGTGTGCCTGTTGGGTACCAGCGGCATGATGCCGCTGCCGAGGAGAGCGCTGACCGCGCTGATGACCCGGTTTAACGGGAGCAGCCTGCTGATCGACTGCGGGGAGGGGACGCAGGTGAGCATCCGGGAAAAGGGCTGGAGCATGCACGATATCGATACGATCTGTATTACCCATGTACACGGCGATCACGTCAGCGGACTGCCGGGGCTTCTGCTCTCCATGGGCAATGCGGAGCGCGAGGAGCCGCTGACGATCATAGGCCCCCGCGGGACAAAGCGGGTCGTGGAGGCGCTGCTCATTATCGCGCCGGGGCTTCCATTTGAAATTGCATATAAAGAACTGACGGAACCATTTCACTGTATAGAGAGGAACGGCTACCGGCTGGAGGCGTTCCGGGTGAGTCACACGGTGCCCTGTTACGGCTACAGCCAGGTGATTTCCCGGACGGGAAGATTCGACGTGGACCGGGCGAAGGCGCTGGGGCTGCCGGTACAGGCCTGGGGACTTCTGCAGAAGGGACAGACCGTGGAGTGGGAGGGACGGCGCTTTACGCCGGACATGGTATTAGGAGCGGAGCGCAAGGGCCTCAAGGTCACATACTGTACGGATACAAGGCCCATACCGGATATAGCCGGATACGCCAGAGGCGCGGACCTGTTTATCTGCGAGGGAATGTACGGAGAGCCGGAGATGGAGGCGAAGGCCAGGGAGAACCGCCACATGACGTTTAAAGAGGCGGCGGCGCTGGCAAGGGACGCGCAGGCGGCTGAGCTGTGGCTGACGCACTACAGTCCCTCTCTGGTGAGGCCGGAGCAGTATATGGACGGGGTGAGGGAGATTTTTCCGGGAGCCAGGGCGGGCAAGGACAGGAAATCCGTAGAACTGCAGTTTGAGAAGGATTGAGAGGAGTGAGACAAATGAAGGGAAATATGAATGCCAGAACCAGGAGCAATGTGACGGCGTTTGCCTTTATTATGTGTATTGTCGTGATTGGCGGCATTGTCGTCTACTATCAGTTTATGAAAAGACAGCAGATGGAGTCGGCGGTGCAGGTACCGACGACGGAGGTGGAGAAGCTGCTCGCCAAGGATATGGAGATGGGATATCCGGAGACGCCCGCGGAGGTGATGAAGCTGTGGGGACGGCTGAACCAGTGCCTCTATAACACGGATTTAGACGACGAGCAGTTTACGGCGCTGGTCGGACAGCTGCGCTGCATGTACAGCACGGAGCTTTTAGCGGCCAATCCGGAAAAGGAGCAGACGGAGCGGGTCCAAAAGGAGCTGGAGCAGTTCCGCGATAAGGATGGGAAAATCGTCAATTACTCCACGGATACCGGGAAGTCGGTCCGCTATAAGAAAGTAGAAGGAAAAGAGTGCGCGGATACGAGAATTTCTTATTTTATAAATTATGACAAAAAATATACCAAGAGTTTTCAGGATTTTCTCCTTATAAAAGAAAAAGGGAAATGGAAGATTCAGGGATTCAGAGAGGCGGAGACGCAGGATTCCGCGCAGAAGGAAAAGAAAAGCTGATTTTGACAAAGACCGCGGACGCGGCAGAATGAGGAGAAAGATGGGCAAGGATATTACGGTGTTAGCGATTGAGAGCTCCTGCGACGAGACGGCCGCCGCGGTGGTGGTGAACGGCAGGCAGGTGCTCTCCAATATTATCGCTTCACAGATTGACATACACAAGATCTACGGTGGCGTGGTGCCGGAGATTGCCTCCCGCAAGCACATTGAGAAGATCAATCAGGTCATCGAGGAGGCGCTTGTCACGGCGGGAAAGACGCTGGAGGACATGGACGCTGTCTGCGTCACCTACGGTCCCGGCCTTGTGGGGGCGCTGCTCGTGGGCGTGGGAGCGGCCAAGGCAATCAGCTACGCGGCGCACAAGCCGCTTGTGGGCGTTCATCACATCGAGGGGCATATTTCCGCGAATTATATTGCGAATCCGGATCTCGAGCCGCCGTTTCTGTGCCTGGTGGCGTCCGGAGGACACAGCCATCTGGTCCGGGTGCGGGATTACGGCGAGTATGAGATTCTCGGACGGACGCGGGACGACGCGGCGGGGGAGGCATTTGACAAGGTGGCAAGGGCCATCGGGTTAGGATATCCCGGCGGCCCGCAGATTGACCGGCTCTCCGGGGAGGGGAATCCCGACGCCATCGCGTTTCCGCGGGCGTCCATTGAGGACGCGCCCTATGATTTCAGCTTCAGCGGCTTAAAGTCCGCGGTCCTCAATTACCTCAATGAGTGCCGGATGAAGGGAGTCGAGTATTCTCAGGCGGATGTGGCGGCGTCCTTCCAGCGGTAGTGGACGTTCTTGTGAATCACACGATGCTGGCGGCGGAAAATTTTGACATAAAGAAAGTGGCGATAGCCGGAGGAGTTGCCTGTAACGGGGGCCTCAGGGCGGCGATGGAGGCGGCCTGCCGGGAGAGAGGATACGCCTTTTATATGCCCACGCCGATTCTCTGCACCGACAACGCGGCCATGATCGGAGCCGCCGGGTACTATGATTTCGTGCGCGGGGTTCGGCACGGGCTGGACTTAAACGCCGTGCCGGGACTGAAGTTAGGATGAGACGTCCCCATGAAAGGATATGGTAAAATGCTTAGAAAAATCATCCGCTGCGCCCTGTGCGCGGTGGTTCTTTTTGGAATCATAATGGGGACTGTCTCCTGTTCGGACGGCGGCAGTGTAAAGGAAAATACCCCGGAGAAAAACACTCCGGAAAAAGTCAATGAAGAAAAAGCGCAGGACGGAACATCTAATGCCTTTTATCCCCACGCCAACAGCCACATGGTCTATTTCCCATTATTTGGCGGGAAACTGGAGCAATGGTCTCTGGATGGCACCTACCTGCAGACGGTCGCCCTGCCGGTAGAGCGATATAAAAAATTTTCCGATGATATAACTCTCCTCTGGGTCAGCGACACGGAAATAATATGGCTGGGCGAAAACAAAAACGCGGATCAGAAGGTGCTGTCCACGCCTCTTATTTCATCCGATTCCGGAGAAGAGCTTGACAAGGAGCAGACCAAGGAGCTTTTTACATTAAAATGGCGCTGGAGCAGTGGTATGATATACGGCGCCACTGGCGGTCTTGTCGGAGAGCGCGGCACGATTTACGCGGACGAGAATTATTTTACTTTTCTCTCGGACGGGGCTTTCTACATATATGACCGGAAAGCCGGGGGGAAGCCCGCCAGGATCCCACTTGATGATTATGCGGCTCATCTGCCGGATTTCGCGCTGTCGCTCGCCTCGGAAGTCGTGGATGACAAGGTCATTCTGCACACGGGAAGGACGGCGGGAATGATGGAGGAGGACGCCTATGAATTCTGGGCCTGTCCGCTGGATGGCGGCAAGCCGGAGAGCATAGATTCCCGATGCTTTTCCGATGCCGCTTTTGTCGCGGATCCGGCCCGCGGCGCCGTCTATTATCAGATTATTAACGACCAGAGCATCTGGCGGTATGACTGCCAGACAGGTCAGAAGGACGAGCTGATTTCAGAGGAGCAATTCCATCAGTGCTTTGACGAAAATCAGCTGGCATGGGACGACGCCTACTATAACGACAGCCTTTTCGTAAGCGGGGACACCCTCTATTTTGTGAAGAACATGGAGCATCCGCGCGTATTTTCCTATTCGCTCGCAGAAAAATCCCTCTCCTATGAGCAGGCGCTGACGGAGTCGCTGCGAAATTCCGCCCGCCACTTTGACGGATTGGCGATTATAGAGGATAAGCTGCTGCTGTACAGATGCGACGACGACTTTGACAAGGAATATTACATCTGCATCGACATTCCCTCCGCAAAAGCGGAGCTGGTCAGCAAAAAAGATTCCGACAAAATTTATTTTGGAATGATCGGAGCGTGGGAAAATCCGGGGACCACCGGCAAGTGGGAAAAAATCAAGCCCGAACAGCCGGATGACCAGGAATCCCCCGGAGCGGTTTTGGATTCCGAGGACGCCCAGCTGGCCTGCATCGCGCAGAACTGGGGCATGTGGCAGGAAGAGCCCTATGATTTCAGCGATGTGATCCGCCATTTTGCCATTACCGACCTGGACCACAATGGCAGGCTGGAGCTGATCGCGTCCAGCGGACTGGAGGGCTCCGGCGCTTTTACAAC
>CANRJU010000256.1 GCA_947631075.1 uncultured Lachnospiraceae bacterium | reverse complement strand
GTGAAGGGAAACTGGTATTATTTCACAGCGGAGGACGGGCAGATTGATTTTTCCCAGGGAAATTACTGCATGATTTCCACGCTGGAGGGATACGAAAAACTGAGGGATTATTACGGCGGCGGCCAGGTGGCGCCAATTTATATAGAAGTAAATGATTTTTTGCGGATGGAGCGGGCTCTGTTCCGGGAGAAACAGCAGGCAAATCCCTGTGTGGCGGAGCTCTGTCGTCGGTTTTTGGCAGATGAGAAGGATTTTTCAGAAGAAAAATTAGTTAGGCTGGGAATCAATAATAGAGTAGACAATACATCCCTGGACGATGCGACAGCCCAAATTGAAACCATAATCGGGATTGAAAAAAACTGGTAGATAAAATGAGTAAAAAGTGATATGATAAAAAGAGTACGGAAAGCGGGGTGAATCCATGGACATTCGTGTGGACAACATGCAGCAGGTAAATCAGACGAGCCAGACGGCGAAGGCGCCGGAGAGCGCGGAGGATTTTAAATTTACACTGATGAGTTCCATCGAGGAGGCGGGCCTCAAAGAGCGGCTCAGTGTCATGATGGAGGAGATTACCATGCAGGGCAAGAAGCTGACCAAGCGCATGGATGTCAGGGATATGAAGCACTACCGCCGACTGATTAAGGAATTTATGAACGAGGTCGTGAACCGTTCTCACAAGTTCAGCCGGGAGAATTTTCTGGACCGGCGGGGAAGGCACCGGGTGTACGGGATGATCAAGAGGGTGGACGCCACGCTGGACGAGCTGGCGGAGGAGCTGATCAAGGATGAAAAGGACGCCATTGCCATACTCAGCAAGGTGGACGAGATCCGGGGGCTTCTGCTGGATCTCATCATGTGACGGCGCGCGGGATGCAAGCGCTGCCGGGAAGAAAAGCGGGACGGTATGCGGGATACAAACGCCGTCGGGAAAAGCGGAACAGTATGCGGCAGGGAAAAGGCCAGGGCTTTGGCGGGCCCGGCAGAATGAGAGGAATATATGTTTAAATTTTCAGAGATTGTAGGCCATGAGCAGATCAAGGAGCATCTGCAGGTGGCCATCCGGGATAAAAAGCCATTTCACGCGTATATATTTGAGGGCGAAGTAGGCGTGGGAAAAGAGACGATGGCGAGGACCTTCGCGGCGGGGCTGCAGTGCCAGGAGGAGGGGGATAAGCCCTGTACTCACTGTGCGTCCTGTCGGCAGTTCGAGTCCGGCAATCAGCCGGACGTGGTCTGGGTGCAGCGGGAAAAGGCCAGTATCGGCGTGGACGAAATCAGGCAGCAGTTGTGTAACACCATGGATATTCGACCCTTTTCCAGCCCCTACAAGATCTATGTAGTTCCGGAGGCGGAATTGATGACGGAGGCGGCGCAGAACGCGCTGTTAAAGACCATTGAGGAGCCGCCGGAGTACGGCGTGGTCATTCTGCTGACCAGCAATATCAACCAGCTTTTGCCCACGATACGGTCCCGGTGTCTGGTCATGGAGTTCCGGCCGCTGAGTAATTACATGGTAGAGGAATTTTTAAAGACACACGCCCATGTGCCGGATTATCTGGCCAAGGCCAGCGCCGCGTTTGCGCAGGGGAATTTGGGAAAAGCCATGCGGTACGCCAATTCAGAAGATTTTATTGACCGGAAAGATCACGTTTTATTTCTCCTTCGATGCATGAACCGGATGAATTTGACGGATATGATGGCGCTGATCCGGGAACTGGGCACAAGGCGGGAGGAGACCAGGGATTATATCGACATCATGGCCCTGTGGTACCGGGACGTCCTTATTTTTAAGGCCACTAAGAATTTGAACCAGCTGGTGTTCAAGGAGGAGTCCTCCTATATTGCCAAGGAGGCGGAACACCGCAGCTATGAGAAGATCGAGGAGATTTTACAGGCATTTGAAAAAGCTAAAATGCGTCTCAAGGCAAATGTCAGTTTTGATGTGACTATGGAGCTGATGCTCCTGACGATGAAAGATTAGAATCCAATGATCATTGCGAAATGGAGGCAGACATGAAGGTTATTATTGGAGTGCGTTTTCGACAGGCGGGCAAGGTATATTATTTTGACCCCGGCGATAAAAAGCTGGAGAGGAACCAGCATGTAATTGTGGAGACGGCGAAGGGCGTGGAGATCGGCACGGTGGTGCTGCCCAATCGGGAAATGGCGGAGGAGAAGATCGTCATGCCACTGAAAAAGATTATCCGAATCGCCACGGAAAAGGACGAGGAGACGGAGAGGAAGAACCGGGAAAAGGAAAAAGAGGCGTTTCAGATCTGTCTTGAGAAGATTGCGAAGCACAAGCTGGAGATGAAGCTGATCGACGCGGAATACACATTTGACAACAATAAATTATTATTTTATTTTACAGCGGATGGGCGCATTGATTTCCGGGAGCTGGTAAAAGACCTTGCCAGCGTGTTCCGCACCCGGATTGAGCTGCGCCAGATCGGCGTCCGGGACGAGACGAAGATTCGGGGCGGCATCGGCATCTGCGGGCGGGCGCTTTGCTGCCACAGCTATTTGTCGGAGTTTGTTCCCGTCTCCATCAAGATGGCGAAGGAGCAGAATTTGTCGCTGAATCCCACCAAGATATCCGGGGTGTGCGGCCGCTTGATGTGCTGTCTGAAAAATGAAGAAGAAGCCTACGAGGAGCTCAACAGCCACCTGCCGAATGTGGGAAGCCGCGTCAAGACGGCGGACGGCCTCTCCGGCGAGGTGCAGAGCGTCAGCGTCCTCAAGCAGCGCGTAAAAGTCATTGTCACGCTGGACAACGACGAGAAGGAAGTGCGGGAGTACGCCGTGTCGGAGCTGAAATTCCGCAGGGGAGGCCCCAAGGGCCAGATTCAGGCGAAGCACGAGCGGGAGCTGAAGCAGTTAGAGGACATGGAGAAAAAGGAAGGAAAATCAAAGCTCGATGAATGACAAGCCATCCGAAGGAACATTTCTCAGAGAGGGCGAGAGGCTGGACGATTTACAGCGGGACGGACTGAAGCTGATTCAGAATCCGTCCTGGTTCTGTTTTGGCATGGACGCGGTCCTTCTGACGGCGTTCGTCCGGGTAAAAAAGGGAGACCGCTGTCTGGATCTGGGATGCGGCAACGGCGTAATCCCCCTACTGTTGTCCGGGCGCACGCAGGGAGACAGCTTTACCGGTCTGGAGATTCAGCCGGACATCGCGGAGATGGCCGGGCGCAGCGTGGCCTACAACGGAGTCGGCGACCGGGTCCGGATTGTGGAGGGGGATATACGGGAGGCCGTTTCTCTTTTCGGGGCCTCGGTCTTTGACGTGGTGACCAGCAATCCCCCTTACCTCACGAAATCCCACGGACTGATCAATCCCGCGGATCACAAGGCCATTGCCAGGCACGAGCTGAAATGCACGCTGGAGGAGCTGATTGACAGCGCCACGAGACTGTTGAAGCCCGGCGGCCATTTTTTTATGGTGCACCGTCCCTTCCGGCTGGCGGAGATCATCTGCCGCATGACGGAGCACAAGCTGGAGCCAAAGCGGATGCGCCTTGTGTATCCCTATGTGGACAAAGAGCCCAACATGGTATTGATTGAGGGCGTCCGGGGCGGCAACGCCAGGCTGGCGGTAGAGCCGCCGCTGATCGTATATGAGAGAGAACATGTGTACACCGAAGAAGTCCGTGATCTCTATGAAAGCACGGATATATAGCGTATTTGCGCGCGATGCATATCATATATGTGAAAAAATGAGCAAACGCCATATAACATATTTTACATGGTGTATATGAAACAGGCCGAAAAAAGTTCCAATAAACACGTCATTTAATGGAGGGAATCATGGCGGGAAAATTATATCTCTGCGCGACCCCGATCGGGAATCTGGAGGATATCACGCTGCGGGTGCTCCGCGTATTGCGGGAGGCGGACGTCATCGCGGCGGAGGACACCAGGCAGACGGTGAAATTATTGAACCACTACGAGATTCACACGCCGCTCGTGAGCTATCATGAGCACAACAAAATAGAAAAAACGCCGCTTCTGGTCCGGCGCATGCTGGAGGGCGAGTGCGTGGCGCTGGTGACGGACGCCGGGACGCCGGCTATTTCCGATCCCGGAGAGGACCTGGTGCGGGCCTGCTATGAGGCGGGAATCGAGGTGACGTCCCTGCCGGGCGCGTCAGCGGTCGTCACGG
>CANRJU010000255.1 GCA_947631075.1 uncultured Lachnospiraceae bacterium | reverse complement strand
AGCGACGTGATCATGGCGGCGGGGGCTTTCGTGCAGGGATCCTCGATCGAGCTGAGCGCCGACGCGCCCATCGAGCCGCCCTACAGCGTCTATTTCCAGGGCGGGCTCACCTGGCCCCATGGGAAGCTCGGAATTTTAAAAACACTTCAGAATATGGTGGACGGCGGGTTTGTCAGCCTGGCGTGATATTTGTCGGATGAAACAGAAAGTTCACAGAAAAATCTTGTGGAAAAGGTATACTTTTCGGGAATAATATGGTAATATAATTATGTTTGATTACCGATAGACAGACAAATGAATGAACCAGACACAGAATTTTACCATGAAAGATCTGCCCGATTCCGAGAGGCCCTATGAGAAATGCATGGCAGAGGGGGCGTCGGCGCTGTCCGACGCGGAGCTCTTGGCGGTGCTGATCAAGACGGGGACAAGAGAAAAGACAAGCCTGGCGGTGGCGATGGAGCTGCTGCGGCTTCATCCGTCCTACAGCGGGCTGATCGGCCTGTATCATTTGAAGATGAAAGATCTTATGCGGATCAAGGGCATCGGGCAGGTGAAGGCCGTGCAGATTTTGTGCGCCGTGGAGCTGGCCCGGCGCCTGTCGCGCCAGACAAAGGGAGAGTGCGTCATACTGGACGCCCCGCACAAGGTAGCGGCTTATTTTATGGAGTACATGAGGCATCTTGAGACGGAGCATTTTTACGCGGCCTACATGGACGCCAGCAGCCGCCTTCTGCACAGCGAGTGCGTTTTCACGGGGACGATTCGGTCCGCTGACGCCAGCCCCCGTGAGATTTTGCGACAGGCTCTTGCGTACGACGCCGCCCAGTTCGTCGTCCTGCACAACCACCCCAGCGGAGATCCCTCTCCCAGCAGGGCGGACATCGCGACGACGGAGCATTTATCCCAGGCCGGGAAGTTAGTGGGCGTGCCCATGGTGGATCACGTCATCATCGGGGATAATCAGTATGTGAGCATGAAAGAGAGGGGCTATCTGGATTAGACGGCCCGTGATCCATAGATCAATAGAAAAGCGAGGAGAGGAGAACATGGCAGCAAAAGCGATTGGAATTGATTTTGGAACAAGTTCCATCAAATTTTATAAAAACGGAGAGGGCGTGATTCTTCACGAAAAGAGCGTGATTGCCATTTATAACAAAGTTCACACGTTCGCCGTGGGGAACGAGGCGTTTGAGATGTACGAGAAGGCGCCGGTGAACATCGAGGTGTCCTATCCGGTGAAAAATGGCGTCATCGCCGATATCGGGAATATGCAGGCGATGATCGATATTTTTTCCAGCAGCTGGACGGCAAGCGGAAGCTCAAGGGGGCGGATTATTATATCGCGGTTCCCACAGATATTACGGAAGTGGAAAAGAGGGCCTATTTTGACCTGATTTCCAACACCAATTTAAAGCCAAAAAAGATCCATGTGGTGGAGAAGCCCATCGCGGACGCACTGGGGATGAACCTGGACATCACCAAGTCCACGGGGACGCTGGTCGTGGATATCGGGGCCAACACCACGGAGATCTCGGTTCTCTCCCTGGGCGGTATCGTGCTGAGCCGTCTGATTCCGGTGGGAGGGAACCGGTTCGACGAGGTCATTATCAACAAGATTAAAAAGGACAAGAATTTCGTCATTGGCGAGAAATCGGCGGAGCTGATCAAAAAGACTATCGGCAGCGCCTACGTCAACGATGATTCCATGCCCATCTACGGGCGGAACCTGGTGACGGGGCTGCCCAGCGAGATCACCGTCACCTGCAAGGAAATCCATGAGACCCTGAGCGAACTGTTCCAAAATATCGTGGATTCCATCAAGATTATTCTGGAGCGCACGCCGCCGGAGATTTCCTCGGACATCTACAAGATGGGCGTGTACGTAACAGGAGGCTCAAGCCGGATCAAGGATCTGGGACGGTTTATCTACGAGCAGCTGGGATTGAAGGTGAATCTCTGCGAGGAGCCGGAGAGCACGGTGATTATCGGACTGGGGGCCATCATCGAGGATCCGGCGCTGGCAAAGCTCACTGTATAGGGGAGGGTGTCAATGAAAAGACGAAGGAGAAAGAATTGGATACATCCCAAGGTGCTGTATATATGCCTTTCCTGCGTATGTGTTCTGATGGTGTTTCTTTCCTTCCGGTTTTCGGATCAGTTCGCCTCCGCGAAAGCGGTGGTGGGAGACATCGTGGCTCCTATGCAGAAGGGAATCAACACCATTGGAAAGTCAATTTCCGACCAGTTTGAGCTGTTCGATTCCAAGGAAAGCCTCATGGATGAGAACCAGAAGCTGAAAGAACAGGTGGACACATTAAGCTACAACAACAAGATTCTCGCCAACGAGAACAAGGAGCTGGAGAACTACCGGGAGCTTCTGGACCTGAACAAGAAATATCCGGATTATCCCAAGGTGGCCGCCACCATTATAAGCCGGGACGGCAATAACTGGTTCAATATATTTTATATCGACAAGGGCAAAAAGGACGGGGTCGACGTGGATATGAACGTGATCTCCGGCAACGGCCTCGTGGGAATTGTCTCCGAGGCGGGCGACCACTACGCCAAGGTGCGCGCCATTATCGACGACAAGAGCAACGTCAGCGCCATGTTCGAGAAGTCCGGGGAGACCTGTATTGTCAAGGGCAATCTGACCAGTATTTACAACGGATATATTGATGTGGAGATGATCAGCAACACGGCGAAGGTCAAGGAGGGCGACGAGATTGTCACCTCCCACGTCAGCGACAAGTTTTTACAGGGACTTTCGGTGGGATATGTCAAGGACATAAAGGAGGACGATTCCTCCCTGACAAAGACGGCGCACCTGACGCCTTCTGTCAACTTTGACCAGCTGGAGTACGTCATGGTGATCACGCAGTTAAAAAACGCGTCGGAGATAGGGGAAATATCCAATGATGATTAAGAGAAAAATTGCATCGCTGTTTGTGATCCTCCTTGCCTTTTTACTGCAGACTACCGTCTTTCGGGGACTGGAGCTGGCGGGAGTGGTTCCCCAGCTGATGCTGGTGGCCACGGTGTCCTACGCCTACTTAAGAGGGCGCACATCCGGGCTTCTCATCGGTTTTTTGTGCGGACTGATGTTAGATATGTACAGCGGCACGGTCATCGGGCTGTACGCGTTTATTCTGATGACGATCGGGTTCGCCGTGGGATTCTGCCAGAAGTTCTACTTTACGAACAACCTGGTCCTCCCGGCCATTTTAATTGTGTCCGGCGACCTGGTGTATGGAATTTACTATTATATTACGGAATTTCTCATGCGGGGCAAGCTGCAGATCGGATTTTACCTGCTGCATGTCGTCCTGCCGGAGATAATTTACACGGGCATTGTGGGGATTCTGGCGTACCGTCTCATTGTGGCGCTGGAAAATCTGCTGAACAAAAAGCGGAAGGAGGAAGAAAGTGCTGGAAACTTTACTTGATTACTTAAAGTCGATTTTCAAGTCTCGGCTTTTTCCTCTTGTGGTGACTTATATCCTGTTGTTCAGCATCCTGGTGGGCCGCATGTTTTATCTGCAGATTATCAACGGGGAGACCTACGGAAAGGAAGCCTCCCTTCAGATGCAGCGGGTGAAGGCGATCAAGAGCGCAAGAGGCAAGATCTACGACAGCACGGGACGGCTCCTCGCCACCAACGAGCAGAGTTACGCCATCACGCTGGAGGACACCGGCGAGCTGACGGATAACCGCTCCAAGAACCAGATGATCCTAAAGTGCGTGGGGCTCTTAGAGAAAAATGGGGACGCCTTAGATCTGGAGTTCCCCATCACATACAGGAAGGGAAAGTTCAGCTTCAACGTGAACACTTCCGCGCAGCTCCGCTTTAAGCGGGACATTTATTACAAAAAATCCGTGGACGAGCTGACGCCGGAGCAGAGCTCCATGACGGCCAAGGAGTGCTTCGACTACATCCGCACGTCCAACAAGGTCAACGAAATCCGCTTTTTTGACCAGCCGAGGGACCGAAACGATGATGGTGTGATCGACGAGGAGGAGCGGGCGCAGGCCGACCCGGATTACACGGTGGAGGAGGCCATGAAGATCATGTCCGTCCGCTACGCCCTTTTGATGAACACCTACTCCAAGTACGAGCCCATCACGCTGAGCACGGACGTCTCGGAAAAGACCGTGGCCGCCATCAAGGAAAATTCGCCGGATCTTCCCGGCGTGGAGGTCAGCACGGAGAT
>CANRJU010000254.1 GCA_947631075.1 uncultured Lachnospiraceae bacterium | reverse complement strand
TCCCATGGCGTTTAAAAAATCGCACAGCTCCGCAATCTCCGGCTCCCTCGCGGCCCCGGCGATCTCTGTATCCCCCTCCGCGCAGACCGCCGCCAGAAGCACGTTCTCCGTGGCCCCCACGCTTGGAAAGGGCAGCCGGATCCTGGCCCCCGCGAGCTTTTCCCGGCACGCGCACCGGATAAATTCCCCGCGCTCCTCCGCGGCCGCCCCCATCTGGGCAAAAGCCGCCAGATGTATGTCAATGGGCCGCCTTCCAATGGAACATCCGCCGGGCTGGTGAATCTTCACCCGGCGGCAGCGCGCCAGCACGCTCCCCAGAAAAAGGATGGAGGCGCGTATCTCTCCCACCATTTCTTCCTCAATTACATCGCTTTTCACTTCATCCGCCCGGATGACAAGGCACCCGTCCGCGTAATCGGCCCTTCCGCCCATACTGCGTATGACCCCCGCCATCGCATGCACGTCCAAAATGTCCGGACAATGGCGGATCACCGTCGTCTCCGGGCACAGAACTGCCGCCGCCATCATCGGAAGCACCGCGTTCTTGGATCCCTGCACGGTCAGTTCGCCCCGGACCGGACTGCCTCCACAGACCTCTATCGCCATTTGCTCACCATACTAATACGATCTCACTCCTATTGTATGTGAGCCCTTTTTCTATGTGCTTTTACATTTCGCGGAAATCCCCAGCACAAGCCCCATCTCCGCCATCAGAATCATGACGGAGGTGCCCCCGTAGCTGATAAAGGGAAGGGGAATTCCCGTAGAGGGCATGGAATTCGTCACCACGGCGATATTGATCACCACCTGGGTCGCGATGTGGATCATGACTCCCGTGCAGATCAGAGACGAGAACAGATCCGGCGCGTTCATGGCCGTATTCAGTATGCGCCACAGCAAAATAATGAACATGATAATCACAATGCCGGCTCCCACCATCCCCAGTTCCTCGCAGATAATGGAAAAAATCATGTCGTTGTGGGACTCCGGGATAAATCCCAGCTTCTGCATGCTCTCCCCCAGTCCGGTACCGAAAATCCCCCCGGAGGCAATGGCGTAGAGCCCCTGCAGAATCTGATATCCCTTGGGGTGCGTCTCCACGTTGCGCCAGATATCCAGGCGCTCCATGCGGAAGCCCTCCCCGAACATTATGTACAGGGCGATGAGCGCCGCCCCCGCAATGGCCAGAATGAAATAGAGCCTCTTGTTCTTCGCCGCCACAAAGCACATGCCGAAGGCAATCACAAATACGACGATGGCGGTGCTCAGATTTTCCTTTGCCACCAGAATAATCAGAAGTCCCACCGGGATAAATACCCTGGCAATGCCGGAGATTTTCCCCATCTCGCCGGAACGCATCTGAATAAAATAGGCCGCCACTAAAATTACGGCGATCTTAGTAATCTCCGAGGGCTGGAAGGACAGAGGACCGATGTAAATCCAGCGCCTGGCGTCGTTTAAGTTGGCGCCGATAAAGAGCACCAGCACCTGCAGCGCCACCGCCACCCAGTAGATCAGCGTGATAAAGCGAATCCGCAAAAAGGGAATCCGGTTTCGGTACAGCTCATAGGGAAACCGGCTGACTAACAGCATGGCAATGATTCCCGCCGCCACGCCCACGGCCTGCTTTTTCAGGAAATAGGCGGAGTCCCCGAACTTCACCTGGGAGGTGTAGGAACTGGCGCTGTAGATCATCAGCATGCCAAAGCCCACCAGGCACAGCGTGATCAGAAGCAGACTGTAGTCAAACGAGCTGGCTGCTGTATTCGGTTGTCTGTTCCCGTCTCTCCTCACAGGCTATCCCTCCTAAACAAATAACATTGATTTCTCTCGCAAATTGCGGACATAATCCTTGAACAATTTCTCTCGCAAATCGCGGACATAATCCTTGAACAATTTCTCTCACAAATCGCGGACGTAATCCTTGAACATCGTGCCCCGCTGTTCATAGGATTCAAACATATCCCAGCTGGCGCACGCCGGCGACAGAAGGACCGCGTCCCCCTCCTCCGTCAAGGCAGCGGCCATCTTTACCGCCTGCTCCAGACTGTCCACGAACATGTATTCCGTAAAGCCGTTTCTCTCGTCGGCCTCCGCGATCCGCTCTCTCGTGGCGCCCATGAGCAGGAGCTTCTTTACTTTTCCGTCAAAGGCCCGGATCCACTCGTCGAACTCCCCGCCCTTGTCGTAGCCGCCCCCGATGAGCACAGTCGGACGGCTCATGGACTGGATTCCCTTGATAGCGGCGTCCGGGTTGGTGCCCTTGGAGTCGTTGTAATAGTCCACGCCCTTCACCGTCTTAACGAACTCCACCCGGTGTTCTACCGGCTGGAAGTTCCGCACCGTATCCAGAATCTTTTCCATGGGAACGCCCATTTTCCTCGTCATAAGAATAGCCGCCATGATGTTTTCGCAGTTGTGGTCGCCGGGCAGGCGGCACTCCGACATATTCATCAGCACCTCGCCGGTCGCGCCGTCCACGATATCGTGATTCTCATTCTGGTACAGGCCGTTTTCTATCTTCCGCTTACTGCTGAAAAATTCCACCGGACAGGGCAGGCTCTCCGCCCTCTCCCGCAGCACGTCGTCCTCGTAGTTGAGCACGCACAGATCCTCCGCCGTCTGATTTTTCGTGATCAGAAACTTCGTGTCGATGTAGCGCTCCATGGTGCCGTGCCGGTTCAGGTGATCCGGCGTGATATTGAGAATCGCGCTCACATGGGGGTGGAAGGTGTCTATCGTCTCCAGCTGGAAACTGCTGATCTCCGCCACCGTCACCGACTTTTTAGTGGTTCTGAGCACTTCCCGCGTGTAGGGCCTTCCGATATTTCCCACTACATAGGTCTCCTTGTTCCACGCCGCCATGATTTCCCCCGTCAGGGTCGTAGTCGTGGTCTTTCCGTTGGTCCCGGTGATTCCGATGACCCGGCCCCGCTCCAGCATATAGGCCATCTCGATCTCCCCGATAATGGGGACATTTTTCTCACGCAAAAACTTCGCCAGGGGAATCGTCAGAGGCACGCCCGGACTGAAGATCGCGTAGTCCATTTCCGCGAATACATCTTCGGGAAAATCCCCCAGATAGTACGGATTGCCGTATCTCGCGCAGTCCGCGTCCGGGTTCTCATCATAGAGAGTGATGTTCGCTCTCGATTCCACAGCCAGGTCCCTGGCCGCCAGGCCGCTCTTTCCCAGGCCCACAATCAGTAATTTATCTCTTTCAAATAACATTTTCTCCCTCATTTCTGCCGCGAAAACGGCCGTTTATTTATTGAAGCGCCGCCATGCCCACCAGGCACAAAAGAGCCGTCACAATGCTGAACGCCGCCACGATCTGAGTCTCGGAAAATCCGCACAGCTCGAAGTGGTGGTGGATCGGCGCCATCTTGAAGATGCGCTTTCCATGTGTAATTTTAAAATAAGTCACCTGAATCATCACCGAGAGCACCTCTATCAGATAGATGAGCCCCACAATGACAATAAACAGCGGCATGTGCAGAATCAGGGCGATAGACGCCACAAATCCCCCTAACGCCAGGGATCCGGTATCTCCCATGAACACGCGCGCCGGGTAGGTGTTAAAGAGCAGAAATCCCAGAAGCCCTCCGACGACTGCCCCGATAATCGGCGTGACCGCCACTCCTAACATAATCGCGGCAATGGCAAAGAACGTCGCCACGATCACCGTCACCCCGGAGGCGAGGCCGTCCAGGCCGTCCGTGAAGTTGACGCCGTTTACGGTGCCGAGCACGACGATGAACACAAAGATGATAAAGAGCCACGTCGGCATGGTAAATCCGACGCCCGACACAAAGGGGATCCGCACCGTGGGCTCCAGTCCCGCCACATTGAAATAATAATATATGAACACAATCGTCACCAGAAACTGCAGCGCCATCTTCTGAATCGGCGTCAGCCCCAGGGACCGCTTCTTCACCACCTTGATGTAATCGTCCAGAAATCCGATCAGCCCGAATCCCAGCGTCATAAAGAGCACGGGGATGATGTCCGGATACTTTCTCACATAAATCAGGGACGTGAGCAGTATGCTGGCCAGTATCACCAGGCCTCCCATGGTGGGCGTCCCGTTCTTTTTCAAGTGGGACTGGGGTCCCTCGTCCCTCACCGTCTGCCCAAACTTCAGCTTGTGCAGGAACGGAATCAGGATGGGACACAGCACGACGCTCACCAGAAACGATATGAGGACAGGCATCA
>CANRJU010000253.1 GCA_947631075.1 uncultured Lachnospiraceae bacterium | reverse complement strand
CGCGCTCTTGCCGATGAGCGTCATCTTGACGACAACGACCTCGCCGTAGCCATGGCGGTTTATATGCTCGGATTCGGAGGATATTTGGGATTTTCGCAGGGTGGGTAATATCTGACCGATAAATATTTATCTCTCATTTTTGCGAGTGATTTTATAATTGCTGATTCTTGACGAGAGGGTTGATAAAGCATGAATATAAATTCTCCTAAATATCCGCAATGGAAAAGGTATCAAAATAAGAAAAACCTGATCCGCAGAACAAAGCGAAAAATGTATTTGCGGAAAGTCCGGACGGATATAATCGCGAATAACAGTCGGCTAAAGGATTCGCCGAACTATAATCCTGCTTTGAAAAGGAAAGAGTTTCCTGCCCCGGAAAGATTCAGCTTTATTGAAAACCCGAAAGAAACGATAGTGTTTTTCAATGATATATTTTCGTTTATTAAAAATAGAAATAATTTCGGGAAGTCGCTCTATATTGACATATCTAAGACTACGGTATTAACAACTGACGCTTTGATGTACTTACTGGCAGTCGTAAATAATTTAAATGAGCATTTCTCCGGGAAATATTCATTTTCCGGAAATGTGCCTGAAAACAGCGATGTGAAAAAGCTCTTATCGGAATCGGGATTTTATAATTTCGTAAAATATCGAGGTAATGAACCGCTTAGCAAAAATGAAAATATGCTTCAGATTGCATCGGGTCATGATGTGCAAAATGAAGCCGCAAAAAATATGTCGGATTTCGTATGCAAAATTGCCGGAGTGAACACTCGCGCTTGTAGTTTCCTTTATACTATGATGATAGAACTGATGTCAAATACATTACATCACGCTTACGAAAAAAAGATCTTGGTTTCACAGTGGTACTGCTTTGCAAAATACGACGGCGAACAAAAAATATCTTTTACTTTCATGGACACAGGCGCAGGCATTCCT
Organism: uncultured Lachnospiraceae bacterium; assembly: GCA_947631075.1. GTDB lineage: Bacteria > Bacillota > Clostridia > Lachnospirales > Lachnospiraceae > Eubacterium_F. The sequence goes on along the minus strand of CANRJU010000253.1, from coordinate 3,286 downwards.
TCGACGGTCAAAAAGAATTTTGTAGAAAAAATTGATGTTCTTAAGCTTAAAAGCGAAGGATCATACATTATTTCAGCATTAAACGGAGAATTCAGAACTGCCACATCAAAAAAACATCACGGAAAAGGGCTGCCGAAGATTCGAGAGTTTGCGACAGAAAGTAAAATTGAAAATCTGCATATAATAACAAATAAGGCAAATGTTAATGTATACAAAGACAGCTATAAGTCAGAAGACTTTTCAACGCCGCTGCAAGGAACTTTGTATCATTGGCAAATTGATGTTTCAACATTGAGAAAATAGGAGGATAATTATGACAATAAAAATAAGCACTGATTTTTCAGATACCCCGGGAGCAAGGCACAGAGATGAAGGTAAGTATTCCGGCGAGGAATTCCGCGAGGATATGCTGGAGAAAGATTTCCTGCAAGCCAAGGAAAATGGCGAAAAGCTGGTTATTGACCTTGACGGTGGATACGGATATCCGACGTCATTTTTAGAGGAGGCATTCGGAGGATTGGCAAGAATATATCCGCCGAAAGAGGTGCTGGATGTTCTTGATTTCATATCCAACGACGAACCGTCGCTTATTGATGACATTAAGGACTATATTAAAAACGCAAACGCAAAGAGGTGAGCTTCGGACATGAAAAATAAGGCTGTTAAAATAACTATGATAGTAATTATCGTAGCAATAGTCGTCGTAGCTGTATACAATGGCATTAGATGCCCGAGCTCTTTCTTTTCAGCCTCGCTCGTACAGTGCCTGACTTTGATAGTTGCTATTGTTTTTGCATTTTGGGCTGTGCAAAGAAAAACCGATGAGAGAAAAATCAAAGAGGAAATAGAACGTGTTGTGAGAAAAATCCAGGAAATAGTGGACGACACCGGATTTTGTTCTTTTCCGGCAGAAGGAAATGTTGACGATATAAAACAGAAAACGATGATGGCAGTCAGACGTCTAAAAAACTTTATCAATGTTCTTAATGAGTATAATAAAAAATTTGATATTAAGGATGAGATAACGTACATAGAGGGACAGTTAAATGAGTACAATGGTTTTGTATCGGAACATTATAATGACTTAGATTATTTATCAAAGTCCCAGAACCAATTAAGACGTTATTCTGAAAATATAAACAGCAAGTGCGATTATATAATTGTAAAGTTGTTTACTAAGCTCTAAACAGCTGTCTGATAGCGGAGGTTATGCTCGGCTTCGTGACGAAAACAATCCCATTGAAACGGGTGGATTATAAATGAATTACGGCGTGAATCAGCCTGACGTCATGAAGCCGTAGCATAAAATATATAATTGAGGTCAACCCCATGATAAAAATAAATGCGCGTCGTTTTGGAAAGCCCGATGAATCGGGCAAGGAAAGAAAAAAGAAAAGAAATGCGCTTTGCGGCGTGGCCGTTTTTCTCGCAATCGCTGTTTTGGTTGCCGCCGTCGCGTCAATCGGCGTTGAAACTGCGATCAGGCACCGAGTTGTAACCGGGCAGGAAGAAACCTGGGCGGCGTCGGTGGCGTCGTACTGGGGCGGCATTATAGGCGGCATAGTGTCGGGAGTGCTTTCTTTCCTGGGCGTTTTCTATACGATCCGGTATTATAAAGAATCTGACGCGCAGAAAGAAAGAGCAGCAGTCCAGCCGTTTCTTCTGGTTGAAGTCGGCGATGATTCAATCCCTGAACAAACAAGAGGATTTGAGCTTGGCAGCGTATCAGATGATAAAGAAAAAACAAAAATCATTAACGTATCTATCAAAAATATAGGAAACGGATTTGCAAAGACTTTGGTTATCCATACCGGGTATAACTTGGGCGGATTGGCTTTTAGCAAAGTTATACCTGTCGGGAATTGCGCTTATACATCTTTAGTGGCAAACAAGGACAAGCTTAAAGACGGTTTATCTTTCGGTTTGCAGTATATTGATTCAATGACAAATGAATACATACAGGAATACACCATAACAGCCAAAAACGGCTCGGATTCTGTAGACATCGAAAGCGGTTACCCGCAACTGCTTGAATAATAAGCTGGGTTTTACCGAACCAGATAATCATAAAGCGATTAAATATTTTGAGAAAAAAGTACCGCTGCGAATCCGAAAATTGAGCAGATAATTTGATACGATTTTGATACCGTTTAGGAGGATACGGTGTAGATGTAAAAGAAAAACCGCCGATTTTTATAAAAAATCAGGCGAGATATAGGAGAAAATACTGTATATTTTTTGAACTTAAGCAAGTGGGAGTGACACGCCGACCTCATAAACCCGCGTAAATACGCGGCTTGAGCGGTATCGCACCCCTCTATGGCAACGCTTTGGCAACATTTTTTTATTATTCAAAAAGTAAGAGCTAACTGATAAATCGGTTAGCTCTTTTATTCATTTCTTCTTGGATTTTTTCTTAATCTCCCTAACCAAAATATCGCTCACTTCCTGCGACGGCGTGACCGCGTGCCAATGCCCCGACGTGTCAAACTTCGGATAATTATACCGCCAGCGGTCGTACTCCACCTTGGAAATTTCGCCCGCCTTTAACCTCTCTTTTTGCTTAAGCCACTCATGCAAATCGCCCATCACCGACGAATCGCCTGTATGCAGATTTATCCAAAGGCGGCAAATTCCGTCCTCACGGCTCGGCTCAAGTCCGTAAATATCCTCAAGCGCAAAAAGTGTGTGCATCAGTCCGACTTCTGTATCAATATCGGGAACATTGAGTGCGCGGGGCGATACGTCCAACTCTTTTGCGAGCACAGCAGTCAAATCTGCCTTCGGAGTGCGCGTTCCGGTCTCATATTGTGCAAGTCGTACATCTGCCGACCGTTCGGGGAATCCGACCCTGATTCCCAAAAATTTTTGGGTCATGCCCCGCAAAACCCTGAAAAACCTTATTCTTTCGCCTATTGCCATGCTTTCAACTCCCTTTAAATCTTGTAATAAGTATAGCAGATTTGCTTAGAAATGTCAAGGCAAAAATGAAACAAATTTGTATAATATTTTTTCGGCAAAACTCTTGACTTAAACAAAAATGTTTGATATAATGGAAATATACTAAGCACAAATGCTTAGATATAAATAAATTTAAAGGAGGACTTTTATGTCAGAAAAATCATTCATGCGAGTTGAGGAGGTCGCGCAGGAGCTGGGCGTTTCAAAATCGTTCGCCTACAAAATCGTGCAAAAACTCAACGCGGAATTACAGGAGAAAGGCTATCTGACCATCTCGGGGCGGGTCAGCCGGCAGTATTTTGAGGAGAAGCTCTGCTACGGCGGG
>CANRJU010000252.1 GCA_947631075.1 uncultured Lachnospiraceae bacterium | reverse complement strand
CAGACCCGCCGGGCCCGCCCCCGCTATATAGATTTTTTCGTCGGATGAGAGTTCCGAGACCCGGTCCAATACGCCTGGCTCCGGATCCGCGAGAGACAGATTCCGGTTTTTTTTATTTCTCCGCCAGATTCTCTCCTCCTCCAGAGCCGAAAAGCGAACAGTATAGCTCATGAGCAGCTCCGGCTTCTGTCGGGCGTCCAGACTTCTTTTCACAATTACAAAATCCTGCATCTCCGATTCCCTGATATGTAATTCATGAGCTACCTTCTTTTTCACATGCGCTAAGTCCCGGTTTTCCCAGGGCACCTTGCACTCCGAATACTGCAGCATATTCCCCGCTGCCTCCCTTCCATCGCTGACCGTCCTCACCCGCCCCGCTTAGCGCGGTCGACGCAGACCTCACCCATTCAGTCCATTACGGATTGTCCGGGCTCTCTCCCGTATTCATACTCCACGACATCTGTCTCCTGCGTTCAGCTCATCACGGATCGTCCGGGCTCTCTCCCCGCAGCCGGGCGGCAATCGCCTCCGCCGCCGCCATCGCTCCCGCCCACGCAAAATGCAGGTTATACCCGCCGCACTTGCCGTCAATGTCCAGTAATTCCCCGGTGATAAATACCCCCGGCGCCACCAGCGACTCCATGGTTTCCGGGCTGACCTGCCCCACGTCGACCCCGCCCGCCGTGACCTGGGCCCTTGTGAAGTCGTATGTCTGTTCCACCGGAAAGCGGAACGCCTTGCACAGCCCCGCCGGATCCTTGCCCTTCTGTAAAATGGGAACCCATTTTTTCGGCACGATTCCGGCAAGTCCCGCCCGCGCGGTCCACTGCCGCAGGCTCTCGATCTCCATCGGGGGCACAAAATCGATCTCCCCCTCCACCGAGCAGCCCCGGCTCAGCGCCTTAGCCGCCACCCGGCTCAGTTGAAAGACCGGAATGCCGGACACGCCCTCCTTCGTGACCTGAATCTCGCCGGTCTCGCCCCGGCACATCTCCCCGTCGATCACCAGCGAAAAGCGCCCCTGAATCCGGGTTCCCGCCACCTGCTTCCACGGAACTCCCCCGCAGATCAGGCCCGTGAGGCCGGGGGCCGGGGGCTGGATCCTGTGTCCCAGGCTCCGGGCCAGCTTGTAGCCGTTCCCGTCTCCGGAACCGGCCTTTCCCCCCGTGGCGAGGACCACAAACCGGCAGGCGATATCCCCCTGATTCGTCTTTATCCGAAAATGATTTTCCTCGCCCGACACAGAGCGCGCCTGACACCCTGTCACCACATTTTCCCCGCAATAACGCCAAAGAGCGTCCACCACCGCAGATGCCTGATTGTTATAAGGATACACATATCCCTCTCTCTCCCGATGATAAACGCCTATTTTCTCAAATATCTCTATGACCTGCTCCGGCGCGCAGTCCTCCAGCACGGCGGAGAGCCACTCTCTGTCGCCGTAATAGCAGGATAAATCCATCCTCCGGTTGGTAAAATTGCATCTTCCGTTCCCGGTGGCGAGAAGCTTCCTGCCCGCCGATTCATTTTTCTCAAGAACCATCACGGGAACGCCCCTCTCGGAGAGCATCCCGCCGCACAGAAGCCCCGACGCTCCCCCTCCCACCACGACCACGTCACTGTACTGCCTCATACATTCCTCATTTCCGGAGCGCTTACGCGACGGGGCGATGCTCCCTATGCGAACCGCGTTCGCTTTATTATTCTGTGAACGCTCCAAAAAACTGAAAGTTCTTCTCACAAATAGTCAATGCGAACAAAGTTCACATTGTGAACAAGGTTCGCATTGTGAACTATATTCACAATATCTGATAGTTACCATACCACTAACTGGAAAAGTTTTCAAGAATGGAATACAAGTCTTTTTCATTTTCTGCCACAAATCCCTTTTTCAGCTTTTTCACCTCGTCGGCGGGAAGATGCTCCGTGGAGATGCCCGTCCGCTCCCGGAGGACTTTGTGGTTCTTGTCGTAAATCACCACTTCCCCCTTTTCCACCGTGATAAAAAAGCCGTCCGCCTCCATACCTCCCTTGTTCTTGCCCGCAAACGCGGCGGTCAGATCCGGCTGCCCCGTCTCCGAGGGCGGCGCGCTCTCCTGCTCATCCGCCGACGCGAGCCGCTCCCCGCCCTCGTCCGCCTGGGCGTCCGGCCGCCGGTCCGCTTCCATGTCCTCCGCGTACCGATAGCTGCCGTAGCACATTCCCGCCAGCGCAAAAGCCGCCGCGAAAAAAATACTGGCCATAATATATCTGCGTCTCATAAATTTCCCGCCTCCTCCGGTTCTTCCTACCGTTAGTCTGGACAAAAAATTCGGGAAATATACAGGTCGCCATACTCATGGCGCTTTGCTTTTTTCTTTTGAGCCGCAACGGCTTTTTCGTATTCCTAGTCTTCCTCCATCTGGTCGTAGTCGTCATCATCCAGTTCCTCATCCGTAACCACGGGCAGATCGTCCGTGACCTCGTCTCCCTCCCAAATACAATCATCTTCGTCTACCTCTTCATCCTCATTGTCAGGCCACACTGTCAACTGATATAATGATTCATTTTCAATAACCGCGTCCTCTCCGGATATTAATTCAGCAACAAATTTGAAACTAATGGTCTGTCCCGGCTCAATATCCCGATTGTAACCCGCATTTTCTATGAAATAATGCCTGCCGATCGGTGTTGTATATTCTTCATCATTATCATCATAATTATAGCCTGCATCCGACACCTTCGCATCCCATATGTCAGTGATGTCAATATTGGCGTCCATTATAATGTTCCAGCCCTCTATGTAATTATCCGACTTGTTCACAATCTCAATCTGCCCCTCGACCTTATTATCATACTTTGCCAGTTGCCTGTAATGGATCCTGAAGCCGTCCGTCACCTCATATTCCAGCTTCTGTATGTCCAGATTACGGGGCTCCTTCGGCATCTTATCAGCATAGCTTGCCGTAAATCCAAAAGAGACGCTCTCGCCCATTTTTATCTCCTTATTCCAGCCGACATTTTTTATCACATACACGTTTTTATCATGGAACATGATTCTCGCGTTCCATATGTCTTCAATCTCACCCTTATACACAAACGCAACTTCCCAGTCCTTCATGTCATGATCCGATGTGTTTTTCAATGATAACTCCGCATTGCAATGATGATCCCACTTACTCTGGATCTTGAATGTATGCTCAAAAGAAAAATCCACGGACTCCTCCTCATCCACCCATTCGTCCTCCCATTCATCTTCCGGTTCATCCTTCAGCTCATCCGCCGGTTCGCTGGCCGCATCTGAAATTATATCCCTGCTTGGCGCGCTGACAGAGCTGCCCTCTGACATATTAGTCATAAATATGCATGCTGCCAATACAATTATTAAAAATACCATATTTTTTCGCTTCATAGTTCCCTCTCTTTCTGCCATAACGATGGCCTCTGGCAATCCGAGTAAACAAGTTCGCTCATTCTCCTCTTTCTTGTTTTTTTAGACATTTTTCATAATTATTATACATTTGGTTCCCGGATTATGCAATAAGAATTTTCTTCTTGGAATTGCAAACTGATTTAATATTGTAAGACAGGTTGATATTTGCACGGTGTCATTCCATGCCGGCAATGTATACCCTTCCCGCCTGTAATGAATGATTTCTCCTTGAAGAAGATATGCCTCATAAATATTTATTATATTTTCTTTTAACATATTTGATAAATGAACCGAAAGTCTTATTGCTTTCATTACTGGGTTATCAGTATTTTTTATGTCTTGCAAAATCTTATTACCATATTCTGTCGGATAGCAGCCTGATGATATTCCATTGATACCCATTTTCAGTCCTCCATATCTACCATAATTCTATCATCTTCTGTTTGCTTCATATATCGGGGAATTTTGGTTTATTTTTAATAGGGATTGCACATATTCAGCTATTACACTCTTATTTCTATCATATTTTTGTTAATCTTGTTTTCAATCATTTTGGGATACCTCATTCTTTCTAAAATAAATTGCCCACAATTTATTTTTGCTGTGCCTGACGGTTTCTGAAAATAAAAAAGGTAGCCGATTGTCTGTTAAGATAACCGCTACCCAAAGGTAAACAATATTCAATTTTTATATTTTATTTCTTTTCGATTTTCCCCGACAAATCGGAATCTAGCATATTACTGACTCTCAAGCAAATGGCAGCAAATCTTTTGCTTTAACTTTAATCAGGTTTCCATTTTCATCGTTCACAATCACTTTTATATC
>CANRJU010000251.1 GCA_947631075.1 uncultured Lachnospiraceae bacterium | reverse complement strand
GGCTCATGGCGAGAATGAGCTGAACCTTCTCCAGCGTGCCCTTGGACATCTGCTTTAGCTTCATTTTTTCATTGATGCCGAGACGCCGCAGCATCTCCTTTGCCTTCGTCCGGTCAAAATCGGCAAAGAAGTCCTCGAAGTAATCAAAGAGGGAGAGGGCGTTCATCCATTTGGGAAAATAGCTGGTGTCCGGCAGAAAGGATATGTGCTGCTTGGTCAGCACGCCCGGCGCCTCCCCGCCGATGGCGATCGTGCCGGATGTGGGGACCAAAAGGCCGTTGATGATCTTTAGCAGAGTGGTCTTGCCGCTGCCGTTAGGTCCCAGAAGTCCGATGATCCTGCCGCACTCCATCGTGAGAGTCACGTTCTGGAGGGCTGGCTGGGGGCCAAAGGACTTGCATAAATTGTTTGCTTCTAATAAAATCATATGTCCTCCATTTTTCGTAAAATAAACTATAGTTGGCTTGAACTACTGCAACTGCTGCGTTCAGGATAGCTTCAGATGCAAAAATTCCCGAATCTGCTGCTCGGTAAATCCCAGCTCCGTGAGGGAGAGGTAAAAACCGGAATAGATCTGATCCGCCAGATCCCCGCGCATCCCCCGAATCAGGGACTCGTCCGTGGTGACGGTGCGCCCCTGCGTCCGGCTCCCGATCAGCAGCCCGTCCTGCTCCAACAGGGCGAGGGCCCGCTGCATGGTGTTGGGATTGACCGAGGCCTCGGCCGCCAGTTCCCGCACTGTGGGAAATGAGCTGCCGGCGGGGTACCGTCCGGACAGGATGAGCAGCTTGATCTGATCTGCCAGCTGCAGGTAGATCGGCCTGTCGTTAGAAAGTTTCCAGGGCATATATCCTCCTTCCTTTCCGTGATTGATAAGGTTTATTGTATTAAGCACATAATACAATAGTACAATAATACAATGGAGTTAAAAAAATGTCAATCCTTTTATGAATCTTTTTGAAAAAATCTTGAAAAATTTTTGAAAAAAATTATTTTAAGAGGCGCTAAAAGATTAGAAGGGAAGGTGGCGGGGACCAGCTTCCCTTTAAATCTTATAATATAAATAAAAAAAGAGGAGAAAGTTTGGTTAAAAACCAAAAATGCTTATGAAAAAGAAATTCTTTTCATGACTTAGTATATCATTCATATGTGTTGATTGTTTTGACAAAATGTTAACAAATTATGAATAACCAAACAAGAACTGGATGAATACTATAAGGTATATGAAATTTACTGGATGAAAGCACAGTTTATGGAAGAAGGGGAATTTTAGTGAAAAGCGTTTTGGGAAAACTCATCGAGAGGGAATTTGGCCGGAGCCGTTATTATATATACAGGGAGAAATTGCAAAAGAGAGAGAGCATGGACATTTTTTTTGACATCTATGAGAGCCTGCGCCGCCAGTCGCCGGACGCGCTCAACGAGTCCATGAAGGGGCTTTTGGAGTCGGTGCAGAACTCGATTCGCATCAGCCGGAATTTCGCGGGGACCACCATCGCCATTCTGGCGGCGGCGCTGGTTCTTCTGTGTCTGGGGCTCTCGCGAGGGGTGCTGCTCGGCTCTTTAGCCGTTCTGGGATGCGGCTACGCGTATAAGCTGGCGGAGTATATCCGGAACCGCTACTGCGACCGGGACGTAAAGATCGTTCTGATTTATAAGATCGCCCTGTTTCATCTTATGGAAGAAAGTTGTTTACAAAAGAAGGAACGTAAGGTATACTGATTAGAGAAAATAAATACGCGGGGGAGCTTGCAGACAGGCTGAGAGGAAGGTGCGCCCTTCGACCCATGGACCTGATGTGGGTAATGCCAACGTAGGAAATCCAGTTTAGGAAGTACGATTATGCCGCATCTGTGAGGATGCGGCTTTTTGTGGAATGGAGGAAATTATGAGCGATTATACGACACAGATGGATGCTGCCAGAAAAGGACTGATCACCGAGGAGATGAAGGCGGTCAGCGAGTACGAGAAGATGGATGTGGAGGCGCTGCGGGAGCTTGTGGCCAGAGGACAGATTGTCATACCGGCCAACAAGAATCACAAGTGCCTGAAACCGTACGGAATCGGAAAGGCTTTAAAGACGAAGATCAATGTGAATCTGGGAACCAGCAGGGATTGCCTGGATATGGATGTGGAGATGCAGAAAGTACAGGCCGCCATTGATATGGGGGCGGAGGCGATTATGGATCTGAGCTCCTTCGGGGATACCCAGAAGTTCCGCCGCAAGCTCACGTCCGAGTGCCCGGCGGTGATCGGGACGGTGCCCATTTACGACGCTGTGGTATATTATAACAAGGCGCTGAAGGACATTACATCGGACGAGTGGATGGACGTGGTGCGGATGCACGCCGAGGACGGGGTGGACTTTATGACCATCCACTGCGGCATCAACCGGGCTACCGCGGACCGTTTTAAGCAGAACCTGCGCCACACCAATATTGTGTCGAGAGGCGGCTCGATTATTTTTGCCTGGATGGAGCTGACCGGCAATGAGAATCCTTTTTACGAGAGATACGACGAGCTGCTGGAGATCTGTCAGCAGTATGATGTGACGATCAGTCTGGGAGACGCCTGTCGTCCGGGGAGCATCGAGGACGCGGGGGATATTTCCCAGATCTCGGAGCTGGTGGCTCTGGGAGAGCTGACACAGAGGGCCTGGGAGAAAAATGTACAGGTCATGATCGAGGGACCGGGACATATGCCCCTGAACCAGATTCGCGCCAATATGGAGATTGAGCAGACGGTGTGCAAGGGAGCGCCGTTCTATGTGCTGGGGCCGCTTGTCACGGATGTGGCGCCGGGATACGATCACATTACCAGCGCCATCGGAGGGGCTATCGCCGCTACTTACGGGGCGTCCTTCCTCTGCTATGTGACGCCGGCGGAGCATTTGCGCCTGCCGACCGTGGAGGATGTAAAGGAGGGCATCATCGCCTCCAAGATCGCCGCCCACGCCGCCGACGTGGCGAAGGGACTGCCGGGAGCCAGCGACTGGGATTACCAGATGAGCGAGGCGCGCCGCAACCTGGATTGGGAAAAGCAGTTCGAGCTGGCGATCGATCCGGAGAAGGCCCGCCGCTACCGGGCGGAGAGCACGCCGGAGCGGGAGGATACCTGTACCATGTGCGGAAAGATGTGCGCCGTGCGCAATATCAATAAGATCCTCCGGGGGGAAAATGTAGATATCATGGATTGACAGTGTGAAAAGGCGGCACATTTGACCGCGTTCTGAATAGAATGGAATGATAGTCCTTAGAATGGTGATGTGAGATGAAAAAGGCAGGGTACATCCTGTGTCTGTGCGCGCTCTGCGCGCTGGCTTACCATGAGATAAGGGAATCCTTCTTTTCAGGAGAGAGCGCCGGGGAGACGGCGGTCTGCGTACCGTCCGGGCAGCTTCTTACACAGATGAAAAATGAGAATCAGAAAATAGGGGATTCGGAAAAGAAAGATTCCCCGGATAAAAAGACGAAAAAAGTGGCCTATCTGACCTTTGACGACGGTCCCAGCGACAACACCAAAAAGGTCCTGGAGACATTGAGGGAAAAGGATGCAGTGGCGACTTTTTTCCTTGTGGGCCAGGAGATCACGCCGGAGAGGGAGCAGATTTTGAAAGATATGCTGGCGGGGGGAAACGCTATCGGGGTTCACACCTATTCCCATGAACCGAATGAAATGTATGGCAGCGAGGAACTTTTTTTTGAAGATTATAAGAAGGCGGAGAGCGCCATTGAAAAGGCGACCGGCCAGAAGCCCGTCCTGCACCGGTTTCCGTGGGGAAGCAATAACCGATATATAAGCGGTTTCGTGGACCGTCTGCTGGAGCGGCTGAAGGGGATGGGAGTGCGCAGTTTTGACTGGAACGTGTCCGGCGAGGATTCCATAGGAGCACATGTGCCTGCCGGCACGATTTTTCAGAACGTCCAAAAAGACGTCACCCGGTATGACGAGCCGATTATTCTCCTGCACGACTCGATGGCTATGGATCATACGGCGGCCGTGCTGGGGGAGATAATTGATTACATCCGGGAGCAGGGATATGAGTTTGACACGCTGGACCACAGGGAGGACTATATGTTCCCGGCCAGCTGGCGATGAGGGATGTGGTTCACTAGAAATGAGGAATAATTATGAGGCGAAAGATAGCGATAATTATGGTGGTGGGCTGGATGGCGCTGATATTTTTCATGTCGGCCCAGGACGCGGATGAATCCTCCCAGATGAGCCTGAGAGTGGGC
>CANRJU010000250.1 GCA_947631075.1 uncultured Lachnospiraceae bacterium | reverse complement strand
GAAAAGGATGCGGCACTCCTTCTATGACGAGCCGGTCAAAATATCTGCAAATATCGTATGAGCTTGGGAGAAATTTGTGAGAGTGAAGGAGGAGAAGGATAATCGTTTATGGAAATTCGTGTACTTCGCTATTTTCTTACTGTGGTAAGGGAAGAAAGCATTACGAAAGCTGCGGAGATGCTTCATATCACGCAGCCCACACTCAGCCGTCAGTTATCCCAAATGGAAGATGATATCGGCGTTAAATTATTTCACAGAGGCACAAGGAAAATCACTCTGACCAATGAGGGAATGCTGCTCCGGAGAAGAGCGGAAGAAATATTACAGCTTGTGGATAATACAGAGAGGGAATTGGTGGAACAGGAGGAGCAGGTTGAAGGGAAAATTACGATAGGCTGTGGGGAACTTGCTTCTGTTCAGATTTTGTCAGAACTGATTAAGGATTTCAGCAAAAAGCATCCCGGTGTCAGCTATGATATTTTTACGGCAACGGCAGATTTGGTAAAGGAACAGATGGATAAGGGGCTGATTGATGTTGGGCTTTTGATGGAGCCGATTGATATTGAGAAATATGAATTTATCCGTCTGGAAAAGAAGGAAACATGGGTTGTGTTAATGCGGCCGGATGATGAACTTGCAAAAAAAGAAACTGTCAGTGCAAAGGATTTATCGGAACTGCCCATGATTTTGCCACGACGTCTGAATGTGCAGAGCGAGCTTGCCAATTGGTTTGGGGATTACTTTACAAATCTTAATGTTCTATTTACCAGTAATCTGAGTACAAATGGAGCGGTAATGGTAAAGAATGGACTGGCGTATTCGGTAGTAATTGAGGGTTCTATCCCTTTCTGGGATCAGTCCAAGATAACATACCGTCCGTTATCGCCGGAGCTGACAGCGACCTGTGTGCTGGCATGGAAACGTCAGCAGCCATTCAGCCTTGCGGCAACAAAATTTATCGAACATGCAAAATGCTTTTTGGGCATGAGTAGGGCATAAAAACTAAGTATTTGATACAAATTGAATAGGGGAATATAATGTAAGCGTACAAGGAAGGAAAAAGGGGAGAAAATAAATGTCTGTTTCTAAGAAATTATTTAGCAGAAAAGAATTATTAAAACTGATATTTCCCCTTATAATAGAGCTTGGTCTTACCCTGCTTGTGGGCATGATTGATTCTGTCATGGTTTCCAGTGTGGGAGAGGCAGCGGTTTCAGGAGTATCCTTGATTGATACGGTATTTCAGCTTCTGATATATATTTTTGCGGCTTTTGGAACCGGCGGGGCAGTCGTGGCTGGGCAGTATCTTGGCGCAGAAAGAAAAGAAGAGGCAAGGGCTGCATCAGGGCAGCTTGTATGGTTTTCGGGTCTGGTATCCATAGGTATTATGGGATTGATCTATCTCATGCGAGAATTTCTCCTCACGGTTGTATTTGGTGCAATAACACCGGAGGTATATGGGTGCGCGGGCAGCTATCTGATGGTTGTGGCCTTATCGATACCGGCGCTATCTGTTTATGAATCCGGAGCGGCGATTTTTCGCACGATGGGAAATTCAAAAATTACGATGTACCTTTCGGCCATGATGAATCTGATCAATATCTGTGGCAATGCGTTTTTTATTTATTATCTGAAGCTTGGAACAGCGGGGGCGGCTGTCGCTACTGTGATTTCAAGGTATGCGGCAGCAGTTGTAATCATCTGGCTTTTGCTGCAGAAAAAGAGGGTTCTGTATTTGGAAAAGGCATTTCATTACAAGCCGGATGGTATGCAGATAAAAAAGATTTTGTCAATCGGAGTGCCGAATGGCATAGAAAACGGATTGTTTCAAGCCGGGAAAATTATTCTGGCAAGTTTGGTTGCCGGCTTTGGCACGTCTGCGATTACGGCAAATGCAATCTGCCAGACCATAGCGAGTATTCAGGTAATACCCGGTTCTGCCATACAGCTTGCCGCAACGACAGTGATTGCAAGATGTATTGGTGCGAGGGATGAGAAGCAGGCGAAGTATTATAACCGTATGCTGCTGATTCTGTCATATGTGGCACTGTTTGTATTTTGTGGCGTCATGTGGATTTCACTTCCTGTTATACTGAGATGGTATCATTTATCGCAGGCTACGGCAGAGCTTACATCACAGATGGTGCTTGTGCATACTGCGGGGGCGGTGTTAATCTGGTCGCTGACTTTTGTACTTCCGGCATCCATGCGGGCAGCAGGCGACGTGAGATTTGCCATGATAATATCCGTGGTTTCCATGTGGATCTTCCGCATTGGGGCGGCATATCTGTTTGCAGGGCATTTTGGAATCGGCGCGCTTGGCGTATGGATTGCCATGGTGTGTGACTGGCTGTTTCGCGCAGTAGTTTTCAGCATCCGATGGATGAGTGGAAGGTGGAAGGAATACCGGGTAGTTTAGTTTTTTGTATTTGAAGGAGGAAGGAATTATGTTAGGAAATTTTAGTTTTAGCAACCCGACAAAACTATATTTTGGGGAGGATTCCCTGCAGTATCTGAATGAGGAATTGCCAAAGTACGGCAGAAATGTGCAGCTTATTTATGGAGGCGGTTCGATTAAAAAGAATGGCATTTATGAACAGGTTATGGAGATTTTGAAAGCAAATGGGAAAGCAGTTTTTGAGGATGGCGGTGTTATGCCAAATCCGACAGTGGAAAAGCTGCACGAAGGAATCCGGATTGCAAGAGAGAATCAGGTGGATTTTTTGCTGGCGGTAGGAGGCGGTTCCTGCTGTGACTATGCAAAGGCGGTTTCTATTTCCGTTCATTGTGACGAAGAACCTTGGGAAAAATATTATATCCGATTTGAGGAACCGGATTGTGAGATCGTTCCGGTAGGATGCGTGCTGACGATGGCGGGAACCGGTTCAGAAATGAATGGTGGAGCAGTAATCACAAATCATGAAAGCAAATTGAAGATCGGTCATGTGTTTGGGGAGAATGTGATGCCGAAGTTTTCTATTTTGAATCCGAAATTTACTTTTTCCCTTCCAAAGAATCAGATGGTGGCTGGTATTTATGACATTTTTAACCATATTTGTGAACAGTATTTTTCAGGCGAGGACGACAATACCAGCGATTATATCAGTGAGGCATTGATGAAATCGGTCATTCACAGTTCCCGGACAGCTATTCACAATCCGGAGGATTATGAGGCGCGTTCTAATATTATGTGGACAGCTACATGGGCATTAAATACGTTGGTGTCAAGAGGAAAGGACACGGACTGGATGGTGCATATGCTGGGACAGTCTGCAGGTGCATATACGGATGCCACGCATGGCATGACGCTTTCGGCCGTATCACTTCCGTATTATCGTTATATCATGCCCTATGGTCTGTCGAAGTTTGTACGGTTTGCAAAGGAGGTGTGGGGAGTAAATGGAGACGGAAAAACAGAGGAACAGATTGCAGAAGAAGGGCTGGCGGCGATGGAGAACTGGATGAAAGAGCTAGGAGTGGCAATGCATCTTGGTGAGCTTGGTGCAACAGAGGATATGCTTGATGGTATCGCAGACGGAACGATTATTATGGAGGGCGGTTATAAAGTACTGAACCGTGATGAAGTGCTTAAAATTCTGAAAGAAAGCCTGTAGAACATAAAATTTAATCGGTGAAAGGAAAATGTCTGAAAAAGAATAGTAAAAAAGCAAATAGGAAGGAGATTTCCATGAGAAACATTAAAAATCACAAGAATCTGGCGTGGATGCTTGTGTTGGTCCTTGTGTGTTCGCTGATCTGCCAGGGGACTTCCACAGAGGTCATGGCAAAGGGAAGTAAGACAAATACAATCAAGTCTGTCACGCTCAAGATTGGCAATAAGAATGTTACCAAAAAGACTTATAAGATGAAGCAGGGTAAGAAGAAAAAGCTCAAAGTTACTGTATCGCCGAAAAAGGGAAAGAAAACCATTCAATTTACGTCAGGCAGTAAAAAAATAGCTGCAGTCAGTAAAAATGGGACAATTACTGCGAAGAAAGCAGGAACAGCTCAAATTAAAGTAGTTGTAAAAGCGGGGAAAATTAAAAAGACAGCATGGATGAAGGTTCGTATAACAGAAACGCCGGATGCAACGCAGATACCAGCGCCAACGCAGACACCAGAGCCACCGCAGACGCCGACACCGACGGAGTCCCCGGATGTGACGCAGACGCCGGAGCCGACCAAGTCCCCGGATGCGACGCAGACGCCGGCGCCGACCAAGTCCCCGGATGCGACGCAGACGCCGGCGCCGA
>CANRJU010000249.1 GCA_947631075.1 uncultured Lachnospiraceae bacterium | reverse complement strand
GTCCTGCCGGAATGTCCCGTCGGCCAGATGCCGGATCATATATCCGACCCCCTGGTCCGTCCCCAGAATCTGCTCCGGCGAGGGCGCCAGCTTCTCCTCCTCCTCGATTTTCATCTCCGGAAAAATCTGATGAAGCCGGCGAATCAGGTAAGAAGGGCGCTTTCCCATGCCGTGCCCGTCCAGCTTGCCGTAAGTGAGAATGAGCTTCTCGGAAGGCTTGGTGAGGGCCAGGTAGAGATAAAATTGCTCTCTATTGGATAATTCCTCCGGCGAGGGCGCCAGCTCAATACCGCTGGCCGCGATCATCTCCCGCTCCCGCTCGGACAGAATCCCCGGCGTCCCCTGGCTCTTGGGAATCCGGTCGTCGCTGACCCCCATGAAAAATAACACCTTGATATGGTCCAGGCGGCTCCGCTCCACATCGCCCACCATGACCTGTCCCGCCGCCGGGGGCACGAAGCCCAGAAGTCCCTCTGAGATCCCGGCGGAGATCAGCTCCTCATACTCCTTAAACGTGACTGTCTCACCGCCCAAAAGCGCCACCAGCTCATCCATCAGCTCCACCATGAGCCGGTAAATGCTCTTGTACTCACGGGAGAGAAGGACCTGGCCCTCCTCCAGAAAGCGCTCGCTTTTTTCCTGTATTTTTTCATATAACTGATTGTCCAGCATCAGCTGATAAAAAATCCGGGTAAATTCTTCCACCGTCTTTTTGCCGCCCCGCAGGGCCTCGGTCGCGCCCCGCACCGATTCCACAAAGCGCGCCCGGTACTCGTTGACGCAGACCAGATCCAGCCTGTCAACCGCATACTGCCACTCCTGCGTATAGGAGCGCCAGCCCCGTCGCCCTCTGGCCAGCACATAATTTTCCAGAATATCCGTCTCCTGCCGCGTCAGCGGAGAGAGCCCGCCGCGCAGGAACCGGAACGTGCTCTCGTAGTCCATCCCCCGCCGGTACATTTCCATAAAGGACAGAAGATATTCCGCCAGCACGTTGGCCCCGATGCTCTTTTTGTAATCCATAAAATAAGGGATTCCCATGCGGTCCAGCTCCCGGGAGAGGGGCTGCTCGTAGGCCGCCATATCTCCGGTCACCACGGCGATTTCGTCGCAGAAATACCCCTCCTCCTCTTTTAGCCGCCAGATGGTACGGGCCACATAGGCCGCCTCCTCCGACTCCCGGCGGCACACATGGACGGTGATATCCCTCGTGGGCTCTTTCCACGTCGCATCCCCATAGGAAAAAATATGCTTTTCCAGAAAACCCAGCTCCCCGCTGCCCGCCGTCCGGTAAGGGGCCTTTTCCTCCCCCATGCCCGTAACAATGGGCGCGAGAACCGGAATACGCTCCTCCGCGGCCATCCCGGCCAGCTTCCGGATCGTGTCCGAGCTGATGGAAAAAACGCCGTCGCGCTTCCCCGTCCGGTCCGTGGTGACCGTCACAATCATCTGCTCGCTGACCTTCATCAGTTCCCGCAACAGCTCGCACTGGGACTTGGTAAAGCCGGTAAACCCGTCCAGGCAGATCACGCTGCCTCTCAGAAAGGAAAGCTCGGAAACCACTTCCGCCAACTGGGGCACTAGCTCCTCCGCCATCATGTATGTATCCCCCATCTTCTCCTTCAGCTTCCGATAGATGAGCCGGATGTCCCGCAGCTTCAGCGCCATCAGACCCTGTCCGCCCAGCGCGTCCTCCATCCCGTCAAAATCCTCCTCCGACACCGAGTACTGCATCAGCTCGCAGAGAAAGGACTTGCACTCGTCCAAAAAACCCGGCTTGTAAATGCCCCGCCGGAAATACTGGAGATTATTTTTCTCCTCGCCAAACACCTTGCGCAGAAGCATCATCTTCCCCATGTCCTCCAGCACGGTCTTTCGCCTGGCGGGAATTTCCTCAAACGCACGGTACGCCAGGCGGTGGAAGCTCAGTACGTCGATGTTTAAAATTCCGCCCCGCCCGCTGAGCTCCACCAGATTTTTCTGGGTCTCCAGGGTGAACTGATCCGGCACCAGCACGATGTAATTTTTCTCCGGATGGCGAAGCGCTTCGCTGCTCACCCAGTGAAACAGGGCGCTGCTCTTTCCGCTTCCCGATCCTCCGGTTATAAACTGTAATGACATACAGGATCTCCTTTCTGTTCATAATCGTCCCCATCCGTGCATAGAATATACTAAGCGTGACAATACACTCCATATTTAAAGGGGGCACAACTTCATGGCTAAGACCAAAATCGTTGTTATTCAAATGAAAGAATTAATCTATACGGCAATTTTCGCGGGACTTGGCATCCTGCTGATCGTGCTGCTGATCATTATGTTTTTTCCCTCAAAGGATGAAAAAAACGATCCTTCCGTCGGCGCGGCCGCGGAAAATATCTACAATCCCGGCATCTACAATTCCCAGATCGTCCTGGGGGATTCCACCCTCAACCTGGAGGTGGTGGTAGACGCGGACCAGATCAAATCCGTCTCCCTGGTCAATCTGGAAGATTCCGTGGCGACTATGTATCCGCTAGTGAAGCCCTCCCTGGCCTCCATCGAGAAGGAGCTGAAAAAAGGGACGGCTCTGGACGACATACCGCTCACGGAAAAGAGCAAATACACGGAAACGCTTCTGTTAGAGGGCATCCGGACGGCGCTAGACAAGGCTCTCGCCGATTCGGTCTAACTCCGCTTTCCAGAGGCTGTACTCCGCGTCGCTGGGCATCCGGAGATCCCCTCTCGGGGACACGGACACCGTACCTACCTTGGGGCCGTCCGGCAGGCAGGATCGCTTGAACTGCTGCCCGAAAAAGCGGCGGCAGAAAACGGACAGCCACTTGTGGATGGTTTTTTTATCGTAATCGCCGTCAAAGGCATGGACCGCCAGCCGGAAAATCCGGGCCGGTGAAAATCCGCAGCGGAGCATGTAGTAGAGGAAAAAATCATGCAGCTCGTAGGGACCCACGATATCCTCTGTCTTTTGGGCAATTTCCCCCTCTTTGGGCGGGAGCAGCTCCGGGCTCACCGGCGTATCCAGCACATCGTAAAGCACCTCCCGCAGCGAGGCGCTCCTGGCGGTATCCGCGTAATACTGAACCAGATAGCGCACCAGCGTCTTGGGCACGGAACAGTTCACGCCGTACATGGACATGTGGTCGCCGTTGTAGGTGGCCCAGCCCAGCGCCAGCTCGGACATGTCTCCCGTGCCGATGACCATGCCGCCGCACTGGTTGGCCAGATCCATGAGAATCTGGGTCCTCTCCCTGGCCTGGCCGTTTTCATAGGTAATATCCTGCTTTTCCATATCCTGGCCGATATCGCGGAAATGAAGGGTCACCGCTTCCTGAATGGGAATTTCTTTCAGGGTCGCGCCCAGCTCGCCCGCCAGGCTCACCGCGTTGTCGTAGGTGCGGCTCGTGGTGCCAAAACACGGCATGGTGACGCACAGAATCCCTTTCCGGTCCAGTCCCAGGCTGTCAAACGCGCGCACAGTCACAAGGAGGGCCAGCGTGGAATCCAGGCCGCCCGACAGGCCGATCACCGCGTTTTGACAGCGGGTGTGGCGCAGGCGCTTTGCCAGTCCCGCGGACTGGATATTCAGAATCTCGTCGCAGCGCTCCTCCCGGTGTTCCCTGGAAGATGGGACAAAGGGAGTTTTCTGGAATGTGCGGGTGAGCGCCGTCTCGCCCCAATCCGACAGGGGAACGTCAATCCACTGATACCCCCGCTCCGTCCCTCCCTCCGCGGAGAGGGGGAAGGTAATCATCCGGCGGCGCTCGCTGTTGAGGCGAGCCACGTCAATTTCCGTAATCCGGTCTTTCTCCGGCCCGAACGGGCGGCTCTCCTGTAAAATCACGCCATTTTCCACAATGAGATTGTGGCCGGCAAAAACCATGTCGGTCGTGGACTCGCCCTCGCCGGCGTCCGCGTACAGATACGCGGACAATGTCCGGGCGGACTGGTTCTTCACCAGCTCCCGCCGGTACGCCGCCTTGCCGGTGAGCTCGTCGCTGGCAGACAGATTGACCAGAATATTGGCCCCCGCCATGGCGTGCTCCGCCGAGGGGGGCGCCGGCATCCAGAGGTCCTCGCAGATTTCAATGGCGAAACAGATCTCCGTGTCACCCGGAACCCGGAATAAGAGCTTCGTCCCCAGCGCGACCGCATAATCCGAGGAAGCCGCGGAAAACGCTGAATTTCTGGAATCCTCAGAGGTGGCAGAGGACATGGATTCTGCGGATTTCTTTCCCTGAAAGAAGAACCGGTGGACCGTGTT
>CANRJU010000248.1 GCA_947631075.1 uncultured Lachnospiraceae bacterium | reverse complement strand
CCGTGGCTCCTGTGTACTGGTACTCCTCATCCTCGTCCATCAGCACATTATAGAGCTGAATCCGTCCCGCTGCCTCGTCCACGGACCTGACCACGCCGGTAAAATCGGCCCCCTTCACATAAGTGACCGAGCTGTTCGGAACCTCCGTGGGCTCCGGACTCCGTCGGCTGAGGGCGCACCCGAAAAGGCAGGACATAAGCGCTGCCGCGCAGATTATCCGCCAGATCCGCTTCATTGGCACACCCCCCATGTGTTAATATGTATATTGTACTATTTTTTGTAAGCCGTGCATCCCTCCTGACGCAAGCGTCATCGGCATTTTCCTCGTTATTATACCACAATTTTAGCGTCATGACCAGTCAATCTTTTCATTTCCCGCCATCTCCTTTAAAAAAAATGATTTTGCCGCCTCCTGCTCCCGGACTCCGATGAGTTTCTGCCTGTTTTTGTCGGATATCCAGGATTTTTTCCCGTTCATGTACTGATTCATCAGCTTCCAGTACTTCACCGGATAGGAGAGCGCGATCATGAGAAATTCGCAGGCGTCCCGGTCCAATTTCCTGTACTTGCGGTAGCCCTCCAGCACGGCGCGCCCCTTTTCCACCTGCCAGCCGTTTTTTTCCATGACTTTACGCAGAAAATACGCCAAATCCATCAGCTGGACGCCGCAGGCCGCCCGCTCAAAATTCGTGGTGGCAATGCCCTCCCTGGTGACAATGAGGTTGTGATAATTGTACTCACCGTGACACAGATCCTGGGTCTTTTTCCCCTTTTCCTCGAAAAAGGCGGACCGCTCCAGCCGCTCTCCCGCCCGCCTTGCCTGGTCGAAGAACTCTGAGAAGCACGACAGGGCATTCAGCTCAAACTCGCTCTTTCTCTTTTTTTCTTTCATATAAGTATATACCCGTTTCATTTCACGGTTATGCCGCTCATAGCGCTGCAGCAGATTTTCCTCTAGCACCTCCGCCTCCTTGGCTTCATTTTCCATGCATTGGTGCAGCCTCCCCAGATTTTTCGCCGCCTGGAAAAGCCCCTCGCCGCTGCGGTAATCGCAGCTGTCCCCGTAATACCACTCATACACCACATATTTCTCGCCGCTCTCCCACTCCGTCACCGGATCTCCGTCCCGGTTGTACACGACCCGGTCCGTCATGTCCATTCCCTTTCCGGCCAGCATTTCCTTAACGGCAGTGGCAAAAATAAAATGCCCCTGAATTTTTTCATATTCGCGCAAAAGTTTCGGCCCCTGGTCCGTGTCCAAAAGGACGGCTCCTCTGGCCCGATAGCGGTTCTTTACCTCAAAACTGTATTTTTCCAACGTCTGTTCCTGCTTATCTTCCACAATACCCCTCCATTCCAAGAACATGGTACGCGCATCTCATATCGTCTGCCTTTAATTCTATGAGCGCGCTTCACATTCTATGAATATGGTTTTAATTCATTTGAATCCGGTTTTTGATTCATTTGAATAAGGTTTTGATTCATTTGAATCCGGTTTTTGATTCATTTGAATATGGTTTTAATTCATAAACTTTCTCCTTTTTTCGTATTATTATAAAAAATTATTTTTAAAAACAGGATGACATCTATGAAAAAAATAGTTCTCTGTCTCACACTCATCCTCTCTCTGATTCTCTGCTCCTGCGGCGGGCCGGTCCCGGAAAATAAAGATTTTACCGATTTTGCCGACCAGTGGTTTGTCGCCCTGGCCTCCTCGGACTCCCTGACCCTCAACTATACCCTGAAAAATCCGCAGGCCTGGGGAATCCAGGAAATCCCGGAATGCTTATATCCCTTTTCCTACGACGATCTGACCCGCCAGGGCACCGCCGACGAAAATCTGCTGGCCTCGCTGCAAAGCTTTGACCGGAACAATCTGACCGGCGAACAGCAGTTTCTCTACGACATTCTGGAGGAGCAGCTGACATCCGCCATAGAGGGCGACTCCTACGCGGCCTTTTCCGAGGCGCTGGGCCCCACTACCGGCATCCAGGCCCAGCTCCCGGTGCTGCTGGCCGAATTCGACATAGGCGACCGCTTCGACCTGGATCAATACTTTCAGATTTTGCAGACGCTGCCGGCCTATTTTTCTTCCCTCTTAAAATTAGAAGAAAAAAAGAAGGATCTGCGCACGCTTCCCTGCCGGGGCACGCTGGAAAATATCGTCGCCCAGTGCAGGAAATTTCTGGAGAAAGACGGCTGCGTCCTCCTGCGCGAGACCTTCGAAACCAGGCTGGACGCCTGCTCTTTTTTAAATGAAGGGGAAAAAGAGAGCGCGCGGGCGCGGCACGAGGAATGCCTCCAGAAATATGTGGTTTCCTCGTACCAAATGCTGGCGGACGGCCTCGAAAAGCTGCTGCCCTCCGCCGGGGAAAACGGCTCCCTCTCCTCCTATCCATCGGGCAGCGAATACTACCAATAGCTGGTAAAAAATACCACAGGCTCCTCCCTCTCCATCGAACAGCTGGAGCAGCTGATGACTGACAAGCTGGCCTCCACCGAGCGGGCTCTGGCCTCTTATGCCGCCAAAGATCCCTCGCTTTTTTCCTCCTGCACGGACTATGCCGCCCGCTACCACTCCCCGGAACAGATTCTGTCGCTCTTGCAGGCAAGAATCCAGGCGGATTTTCCCGCGCCCCCCGGCGCATCCTTTGAAGTAAAATATGTGGATCCGTCTCTGGAGGATTTTCTGAGCCCGGCCTTTTACCTGACGCCGCCCCTCGATGACAGCGCAAACAACATCATCTACATCAATAACTCGGCCCAGTACGACCCCTCGTCCCTTTTTAACACGCTGGCGCACGAGGGATATCCCGGCCATCTGTACCAGACCTGCTGCCTGCAGGACAGCGCCTTCCACCCCATCCGCTCCCTGCTGGACTACGGCGGCTACACGGAGGGCTGGGGCACCTACGCGGAAATCTACTCCTACAAATACACCGGGGCCAGCAAGGATGAAATCGGAATTTTGAGGAATACTATGATCGCCACCCTCTGTCTCTACGGGCTGTGCGACATCGGAATCCACGCCAGGGGGTGGGACGAAAAGCAGCTCATGGCCTTTTTGGACGCCCACGGCTCCTGCTCCGAGGAATCCGCCTCCCGCCTGTACCGCGCCGTGATCGACGAACCGGCCTCCTATCTGAAATACACGGTGGGATACCTGGAATTTGTCCGGCTCAAGGCATTTTTCAAAGAAGAAACAGGGGATTCGTACAGTGAAAAGAAATTCCACGCCTTTGTGATGGACGCGGGCCCCGCCTCCTTCGACCTGCTCCGCCGCTATATCCCCGTGTGGAGCAAACAAAACAGTTGCAATTAACATCCAATATTGCTATACTTTAGTCATCAAATTTAGAAAGGACCGACCGACATGGCAAAAGCAGCGCCCCGCCCTGAAGGGAAAAAGACAAGGAAGATTCCAGTACCGGTACTATGCCTGCTGGTACTGCTTGTTCTGCTGCTTGCCGCCTTTCTGGTCTTTTACATCCGCATGAAGGGGCAGACCCGGCCGGACCGGGTGGCGGACCGCTACGTCTCCACCTTTATGTCCAGGGACGCGAACGCCCTTTTCGATCTGATCGGCTTTTCCACGTCCCCCTTTATCACACGGGACGCCTTCGCGAGATCCATGGAGGAGTGCCACAGCTACAGCACCATCGCTTCCTACAGCATCGTGCAGTATCCCGCCGAGAGCGAGGATCAGCGCTCCTTCGGAATCCAGTATTGGGACGATCACAACAACAGCCCCTACAGCCAGACGCTGGTTCTCAACCGCTCGCAGGACCGGCTGTACCTGCTGTTTGACAACTGGACGATCGACACCACGGAATATCTGGCAAAGAACTGTTCGCTGGCCATTCCCGCGGGAGCTTCCGCCACTCTGGACGGCGTGGCGCTGACAGATGACATGCAGGCGGAGACCACGGACACCTCGGCTGTCTATACGGCGGGCGACCTCTTTATCGGAAACCACACCATCCAGGTCTCCATGGAGGGATTTGAGGATTTCTCGGCCCAGGTATATCTGGGCAGCGGGGACTACGCGGACAAAGATATATACACCATCACAACAAGCATGATGACGATAACGGATGAGACGGAAAAATATCTGAAACAGCAGGCCAAATCCTTTATCCGGGCCCTCTACGACACGGCCCTGTCCGAAAAGAGCTTTTCCGATCTGGCGGACGCTTTTGTCTTTGAGGATACCACCCGGTCCTCCATGGAGCAGGCCTACGACACGCTGGTCGCAAACAACAT
>CANRJU010000247.1 GCA_947631075.1 uncultured Lachnospiraceae bacterium | reverse complement strand
CCAGAATAGGGCGGATGAGATTGAGGGCATGATCAGTGGTCTCCTGGACCAGCCGTTTACGCGGAGCGCGTACGGTCAGGTCATGGCCGTCTACAGCAGCGCGTCCAACGATGTCAAGCAGTTGATGGATGTGGAAATGGTCAACAGCATCGACCAGTTGAAGGAGTTAGTCGAGAGCGCGGATACGGCCATTGCCGCGATCAACCAGATTGAGCTGCCGGGAGCGGGCCGGACAGAGGGAGATTACGTTGCCTTTGTCGGGGAGATGACGAGCGCGGACGATGCTATGGAAGCCTATCTGAACAAGTACACCCAGCTGAGGCAGAATGCGCGTTATGAGAAATGCCTGCCAAGGACGGTGAGGGACGCCTTGATTACCAATAGCGCGTCCTACGACAGAGCCACCTATTACCGGGACGTGGAAACGGCCTATCACGATGTGGGCGATTTCTCGGAGGTGAGCCCGGAGGTGCGCGGGCGGATCCAGACATTGAAGGATGCCATTGACAAGGCGGGCAAGAGCACTTATCAGATATCGGTCTACGACCTCTATAATGGAACGGATATCAACGGCCTGCTGACTATGACGGGGAAGATTACGCAGTTAGAGGACGATCTGGATATTTTGCCGGACGCCCCGACCAGTACCCAGGATTTGTCCGGGTTCATGCGGGCGTATCAGACATACAACGCCATGAGCAAGGACGAGCAGGCGCTCCTGCCGGCCTCCTACAAGGCGAGGCTGGACACGACGGGCGCGATATTTTCCAAGAGGGACGAGGCGGTCAAGGCGATCAACGACATCGGCGTGCTGGCGACGGAGGCGGATTACGAGGGATTTTCGACCCGCTATGAGGCTGCTTACCGCGCGTACCAGTCCTTTATCAGCGCCTACAAGGATATCAACGGCATTGCCGATCTGGTGGATAACAGCGCGACGCTGGATAAGGAGACGTTTGTGTACAACATGGTGCGCAACATCCGGGATCTGGCGGGAGTGACTGACGCCATGATGTGTTCGAGGCTGATTCAGATGGAGGAGATGATGGCTCAGTACAGCGGCATGGATGAGGAGCAGAAAAAACAGATTTACAATATTTCCGTGCTGGATACGCTGTACGCCGATACGAAGGCGGCGAGCGACATCCGGAGCAGAATCGAGGCCGTGCGGAGCAATTTTACCTTAGAGGATGAAAAGACGATTGCCGCCATCCGGGCGGATTACGACGCGCTGAATGAAAAGGCCAAGGCCTATGTGGGGCAGAGCTGGGCGACGGCGCTGTCCATGGCGGAAAAGCAGCTGGATACTTTGAAGGTCAACGAGGTGCAGAACGCCATCGACCTGATCGACGCCATCGGCACGGTGAATGTCAACGCGAAGCCGCGGATTGACGCCGCCCGCGCCGCTTATGACAAGCTGCCGGCTGAGTACCAGGCCAAGGTGACCAATTACAGCGTTCTGACAGAGGCGGAGAACACATTTTCCACCTATGAGACTTCTATCGAAAAGGCGGGGCTGACGGGCATCGCGGACTATACTTATGCGGGACAGGCGGTGGAACCGGCCGTTGTGCTGACGCTGAACGGAGAGACGCTGCGGCAGGGGGCCGATTATACGGTAGCTTACTCGGACAATACCGGCGCGGGGACGGCAAAGATTCTCATAAAGGGCGTCGGCAATTATACCGGGACGATTAAGAAGACATTTACAATCCGCAAGCGGTCGATCGGGACGGCGGATGTGAGTGGAATCAAGTCCGAGTATTCCTACACGGGCAAGAAAATCAAGCCGGATGTGAAGGTGGTCCTGGACGCGTCGAATCTGAAGAAAAAGACCGATTACACGGTTTCCTATTTTTATAATAAAAAAGTGGGAAAGGCTTCCGTGGTCGTGCAGGGCACGGGAAATTATAATGGAAGCATCGTAAAGACCTTTAAGATTAAGAGGGCCAAGATGAAAAACGCGAAGATCAACGGTCTGGCCAAGGTGTATTCCTATACGGGAAATAACGTAAAGCCTTATTTTACGGTAAAGGTGAACGGCGTAACGCTGAAAAGAAAGAAGGATTACCGCATTATTTATCTGAATAACCGGTCGAAGGGAAAGGCCACGGTGATTGTCAAGGGAAAGGGCAATTACCGGGGGACAAAGACGGCGACGTTTAAAATACGTTAAACGATTGTTGCACTTTTTATCGGGAAATAGTAAAATAGAAAAGCGGATTTTGCTTCGCAAAACAAGTAGTAGGAGGAAAATTTTTTATGGATTACAAAAAGGCAGGAGTGGATATTGAAGCCGGTTACAAGGCGGTGGAGCTCATGAAGGAGCATATCGCCTCGACGATGCGGCCGGAGGTGCTGACGGACATCGGGGGATTTTCCGGCGCTTTTTCCATGAAACGCTTTATGAGTATGGAGGAGCCGACGCTGGTGTCGGGCACGGACGGCGTGGGCACGAAGCTGAAGCTGGCTTTTATTTTGGACAAGCACGACACGATCGGAATTGACTGCGTGGCTATGTGCGTCAATGATATTGCCTGCGCCGGCGGGGAGCCGTTATTTTTCTTAGATTATATTGCCTGTGGGAAAAATGAGCCGGAGAAGATCGCGAAGATCGTGAGCGGCGTGGCGGAGGGATGCCGCCAGGCGGATTCGGCGCTGATCGGCGGAGAGACGGCGGAGATGCCGGGATTTTATCCGGTGGACGAGTACGATCTGGCCGGTTTTTCCGTGGGAATTGTGGACAAGAAAGACATGATCACGGGCGATAAGCTGATGGCGGGAGACGTTTTGGTGGGAATGGCATCGTCCGGTATTCACAGCAATGGCTATTCTCTGGTGCGCAATGTATTTTCCATGAGCGCGGACACGCTGAACCGGAAGTACGAGAGTCTGGAGAGCGACCTCACGCTGGGTGAGACGCTTCTGGCGCCGACGAAGATTTATGTGAAGGCGCTGCGGAGCATCAAGGAGGCGGACGTCACGATTAAGGCGTGCAGTCACATCACCGGCGGCGGATTTTACGAAAACATTCCCCGCATGCTGAAAGAGGGATGCCACGCGGTGATTGAGAAGAACAGTTTCGTGGTTCCGCCGATTTTCAAGATGTTGGCGAATGACGGCAACGTGTCCGAGGAATCCATGTTCAACACATATAATATGGGCGTGG
The DNA here is from genome assembly GCA_947631075.1 of uncultured Lachnospiraceae bacterium. Classification (GTDB taxonomy): domain Bacteria; phylum Bacillota; class Clostridia; order Lachnospirales; family Lachnospiraceae; genus Eubacterium_F. Next base: position 1,107 of record CANRJU010000247.1, on the reverse strand, counting down.
GAATGATTACGGCTGTGGACAAGGAAGACGTGGACAAGACCGTGGAGGCCATCCGGGCGGCGGGCGAGACGCCGTATGTCATGGGTGAAATCCGCTACGGCGAGAAAGGAATTACGATATGTTAAAGGTAGCGGTTCTTGTATCCGGCGGCGGAACCAATCTGCAGGCGATTTTGGACAGCGTGGACGCGGGCGTCATCACCAACGCGGAGATTTCTCTGGTGGTGAGCAATAAGGCGGGCGCCTACGCGCTGGAGCGAGCGCAGAAAAAGGGGATTCCCACGGAGGTGCTGGCGCCGAGGGATTACGATTCCAGGGATGCCTTTGGCGAGGCGCTGACGGAGGTTCTTGACCGGGCGGGCGTCGGGCTGGTGGTTCTGGCCGGATATCTGGTGATTCTGCCGGAAAATTTTGTAAAGGCCTATTACGGGCGGATGATCAATATTCACCCGTCTTTGATTCCCTCCCACTGCGGAGAGGGATTTTACGGACTGAAGGTGCATGAGAGCGTGCTCGCCCGCGGCAATAAGGTGACGGGCGCTACGGTTCATTTTGTGGACGAGGGCACCGACAGCGGCCCGATTATTTTGCAGAAGGCGGTGGATGTGGCGGAGGACGATACGCCGGAGACGCTGCAGCGGCGAGTGATGGAGCAGGCGGAGTGGAAGATTCTGCCGGAGGCCATTGATTTGATTGCCAATGATAAAATTGAAATTCAGGGGAATTTGGTAAGGCGTAAAGTTTGAAACATAGAAAAGAGAGGTTTAATTTAATGAAAGTTCTGATTGTAGGAAGCGGCGGAAGGGAACACGCTATTGCCGTCAGCGTGGCGCAGAGCGCCCAGGTGGACAAAATATACTGCGCGCCGGGCAACGCCGGAATCGCCCAGGTGGCGGAGTGCGTGGACATCGCGGCGATGGAATTTGACAGGCTGGCGGATTTTGCCGAGGAAAACAAAATCGATCTGACGATTATCGGCATGGACGACCCGTTAGTGGGGGGCGTCGTGGACGTGTTTGAAAAGAGAGGGCTCCGTGTGTTCGGCCCGAGAAAAAATGCGGCGATCATCGAGGGCTCCAAGGCGTTTTCCAAGGATCTCATGAGAAAA
>CANRJU010000246.1 GCA_947631075.1 uncultured Lachnospiraceae bacterium | reverse complement strand
CGTCGATGCCTGTTTTCTGCAGCGCCCCGAACTGCTGGAGCTTCTGGAAAAAATTCTCCGTCCCGATGCGGGCCCCCACTTCCATAAAGACCGGATTGCAGGAATTTTTGATGCCGTCTAAAAAAGTTTCGCTGCCGTGCCCCGCCGTCTTGTGGCAGCGGATTTTCCGGTCCTCCACGATCTTGTACCCCGGACAGTGGAACCGGTCGGTCATCTTCACCGCGCCGGTCTCCAGACCCGCCGCCGCCGTGAGAATCTTAAACGTAGAGCCCGGCTCGTAGGTATCCGACACGCACTCGTTGCGCCACATGGCGTTGAGCGCCTTATTTTTCTCCTTCTCCGTCATGCTCCCGCTTCCCTCCGGCAGCGCGTAGGGGTCGTTGAGGTTGAATTCCGGGACCCCCGCCATGGCGTAAATCTCCCCGTTATTCGGATTCATGAGGATAATTTCCACGCTCTTTGCCTTCTTTTTCTCCAGGAGCATCGACGCCACCTGGTCCGCGTACTCCATAATCGTCAGATCCAAGCTCGTGTTCAGCGTCCACCCCGCCACCGGCTCAATCCGGTCCTCCGCCCCGTTCTCGATCTCCGTGCCGTGGGCTGTCGTCATGGTCAGAATCGACCCGTCCATTCCCTTTAAATAGGATTCATAGGTAACTTCCAGGCCGATAATCCCCTGGTTGTCGCTTCCGGTGAAGCCGAGCACCTTCGAGGCCAGGGAATCATACTGGTACTCCCGCTTATAGTCCTCGTCGACGGTCACTCCCGCCAACTTGCAGTTTCGTATTCTATCGGACGTTTCCTTGTCAACATTGGATTTGACTTTCTCCCGCGAGGAGACCTTTTCCACTTTTTTTCGGACGGCCTCCGGATCCATTTCCAGTTCTCTCGATAAAACCTCGATTACTTTCTCCGGTTCTTTTAACTGACTGTGGATCACCGAAATCGTAGATACGGAACGGTTCCCCGCCAGCAGATTTCCATTGCGGTCCAGAATTTTTCCTCTCTCCGCCTTGATCGTCCTCTCCCTCTCATGGAGCTCCTTGGCCTGCGCGCCGTAGTAATCGGCCTGAAACAGCATCAGATACCCCAGTCTGACAAATACGCAGACGAGTACCAGTCCGAAAACAAAAAATACCAAGAGCATACTCTGCCGTTGGTATGTTTTGTGTCTGATCCACATAATCCACCTCAGAAAAAAATCATCCTTACAGTTTATTGTAAATGCTGCCCGGTTATGATTCTTTTGATGGATACTGCCCCAGAAAAGGAAGAACCTTTTTCAAAATCTTGTGGGCAAATTTCGTGGCGTAGGTGCTGTGGGCCTGGTCCTTCACATGGGGCTCGTCTATGATCACATAGACGGCCACATCGGGATCCTCCGCCGGCACGCACCCGATAAAGGATACCAGGTAATTTTTCTCGCTGACAGGGCGCTTTTCCGCCGTTCCGGTCTTTCCTCCGATGGAGTAGCCCTTCACTTTGGCCGGAGAGGCCGTCCCCTCCTCCACGGTGGACTTCAGATAGCTGCGCAGCTTCCTGCTGGTGTCCTCGGTGGTGGTCTTTTTCACGATAACCGGATTTACGGACTCCACCACGTCCCCCTCGCTGTTCTGGATTTCCTTCACCACATGGGGCTGATAGTAATTCCCGCCGTTGACCAGAGAGCAGAACCCGCTGAGCATCTGCACCATGGTCATGGTCTGGGTCTGTCCGAAACTGCTGGTGGCCAGCTCTACCGGATTGAGTTCCTCCTCGCTGTGGATGAGCCCGGAAGCCTCCCCCGGCAGGTCGATGCCCGTCTTTTGCCCGAACCCGTACAGGCGGTTGTATTTGCTGAACTGCGCCCGGTCCATCCGCCCGCCGATCTCCATCAGGGCGGAGTTGCACGATTCCATCAGACTGTGCCGCAGCTCCAGCGTCCCATGCCCGGACCGGTTGCTGCAGTGGATCTCCCGGTCCGCCACTTTTTTTACACCGGTGCAGACAAATGTGGAGTTGTCGTTCACCAGATTCTCGTCCAGCGCCGCCGCGACGGTAAAGGGCTTGTAGGTAGAGCCCGGCTCGTAGGCGGAGCCGATGCAGAAATTGGACCACATGACCGACTGGCACTCGTTCTTCTCCTCATCCGTCATGGCGTCCTGTTCTTCCTGTGTGTACATATAATCCATCTTTCCCGGGTCGTTGAGGTCGAACGTGGAATCCGTCGCCATGGCGAGGACTTCCCCGTTCCTGGGATTCATGAGCATCACCGCCACGCGGTTGGCCCCCACGTCATTTTTCTGAAAATTCTGAATTTCCTGCTCGATAAGCTGCTGGATGTTGGCGTCGATGGTGAGAATCACGCTGTCGCCGTCTCTTGCCTCCTTGATGGTCCGCTGCAGCTTCATGTCCGAGTCAAAATACCCGTACTCCCGCCCCGTCACGCCGCACAGGACGTCGTTGTAGCTCTCCTCCACGCCGTATGTCCCCTGGTTCTCCGAGGACATAAATCCGATGATGTTGCAGGCCACATTCTTTAACGGGTAGGTCCGCTTAAACGTCTCCTCGAACCACACGCCCTGAATGTTACTGTTTTCCTTCATTTTTTCCTCAAAGGCTTCCACCCGGTCCGAATCCAGCTCCATCAGCTCCTTTATGCGCAGGTACATAGAATCCGGATTTTTTTTCACCTGCTCTTCCAATAGCTCCCGGCTCACGCCAAAATGTCCGGAAATGGCGTCGAGGGTCGCCGCGTAATACTCCTCGTCCGTCCGCAGCGTCCGCGACTCTAATACCAGGTTGTACTTGCGGATGCTGACGGCCATCGTGGTGTCGTTCCGGTCCTTGATCGTCCCCCGCTGATAATCCAGCTGCGTGTTCGTGTACGCCTGCTGGGAGAGGGCCTGCTTCCTGTAGCGGTCTCCATTGTCGCGGTTGATCTTGTAAATCCGCACCTCCAGGCCCACAAAGGCCACAATAAACGCGCAGAAAAGAATAAACAGCCAGATCCGCATCGACCGCGTAAACCGCTTTACGGGCCGCCTTCTCCGCCTTTTCCTGCGCGTATAGGGGGTGGTACTCGTATATGTGCTCATAAATCATTCACCTGCTCAATCGGTCGGAACGCTTCCGTGCTGGCGCACCTGGGTACTCTTCCGGCTCTTGTAGGTGTAGACCTGATTTTTGCCAGCCATCTTCATTCCCAGTTCCTCCGTGGCCTTCTTGTAGATCTCCGGCAGGCTCATCGTCTCCTCCAGCTTCATCTTCGCGGCCGCGTTCTCTTTTTCCATATTTACCACTTCACTCTGTAATCTTACCACATTTTTGCTCAAATAGGTAGATTGAAATTGCAGGTGCAGATAAAAAATTCCTATTATCATAACAGCGGCAAACGTAATGCAGGTCAAAAGCACGGCTACCTTGTCCAGCTTTTTCCTCGGCTGCCTCCTCTGCCTCTGTCTCTGTATCTCCTTTCTCCGAATCTCCTCTTCTCTTCTGCGAAGCGGCTGCCCGGCCTCAAGAGCCCTTGCTGTCGATCCATATATATAGGCCGTTCTCCGTTCTTCCATTTTCATTCTTCCTCCATGACTCTCTCAAACACTCTTAATTTTGCGCTCTGGGAGCGGGAATTTGCCTCCCGCTCCTCATCAGAGGGCAAAATTGGTTTTCTTGTAATCACTTTCCCCTTAGATACTTTCCCGCAGACGCACACCGGAAAATCCGGCGGACAGGTGCATGGATTCTCATTGCGCCGAAAGTTCTGCTTCACGATCCGGTCCTCCAGCGAATGAAACGTGATCACGCACAGACGGCCCTGATCTCTCAATAAACAGATCATGTCGTCCAACGACTGGCGAAGCACCTCCAGCTCCCGGTTGCACTCAATCCGGATCGCCTGAAAGGTCCGCTTCGCCGGGTGACCCTTTCCGTTCCTCGCCTTGGCCGGCATGGACTTTCGGATGATGTCCACCAGTTGAAACGTGGTCTCCACCGGCTCTCTCTCCCTGGCAGCGCATATATGCGCCGCTATGCTCCTCGCGTACCGCTCCTCTCCGTACTCTTTTATGACGCGGTACAGCTCCGCCTCCGGATAGCCGTTCACAATGTCTCGCGCGCTCCGCGTCTGCTCCCGGTCCATCCTCATGTCAAGCGGCGCGTCCTCCCGGTAGGAAAACCCCCGCATGGCGTTGTCGAGCTGATAGGAGGACACCCCCAGATCCAGAAGAATCCCGTCCACCTTCTCAATTCCCAGTTCCTGTAGTACATCTCTCATATGTACGAAGTTGCTCTTTATGAC
>CANRJU010000245.1 GCA_947631075.1 uncultured Lachnospiraceae bacterium | reverse complement strand
TATTATGAGACTAAAGCAGGGAAATAAACTGGTTGATACTTTGGATTATTTCTTTGATGAGGTTGACATCTAAATTCTAATTTGTGGAGGACAAACTATGGAAATACGAAATATGAGGCTCGATGACTATGATAACGTATATGCCTTGTGGCTGGGTTGCTCTGGCATGGGATTAAATAATTTAGATGATTCACGGGAAGGTATTGCAAAGTATCTTGCTCGGAATCCTGATACCTGTTTCGTCGCAGTGGAACAGGGCAATATCATCGGTGCAATTCTCACAGGGCATGATGGCCGTCGCGGATATATCAGCCACACTGCGGTATCTCCTGCCCACCAGCGGCAAGGTATTGGTAAGCAAATGGTCGAAAATGCTCTAAATGCCTTAAAAGCGCAAGGCATCAATAAAGTCAACTTAGTTGTTTTTGCTCACAACGACAAAGGTAATGCTTTCTGGGAAAAGATGGGTTTTACACAACGATCAGATCTGATATATCGGAATCGAACGCTTGTGGATATGGTGCGCATTGATACTTGACAAATTTGAGTTGCCCCATTTTTTCTGGAAAGTAGTTATAATCTAAAATAAGAAAATTTAATGGAATTGTATGTTCGGTTGTGGTACAATATCGGTGTTGAATAATTAAACAAATCAGAATTAGCGGAGGTTTAACAGGTTGAGAGCACCATTTCAGATATTGGCAATTCCTTTCAGGAAAACAGCGCTGAAAGAGACGCAGTTTTGTGTTTTTCATCGCGCGAATTTGGATCAGTGGCAGTTTATTGCCGGCGGCGGTGAAGATGATGAAACGCCGACAGAGGCGGCGATAAGAGAAATTTCGGAAGAAACGGGGATAAAAACAAACAGTATTATAAAGCTGACGTCCATGGCATATATCCCCGCAAATGTTATTTCGGAACGACACAGGAAATATTGGGCAAAGAACACCTATGTTATTCCCGAATATCATTTCGCATTTGAATGTGTTTCAGACATAAAGTTATCCAATGAACACATCGGTTCCGAGTGGCTGAGTTATAAAGACGCTATGGCGCGCCTGACTTGGGATTCCAATAAAACAGCTTTATATGAATTGCACTGTCGGTTGCTTGAAGAAGTTTAAACCGATAAAGAAAAATTTTTGCTTGTATCAAAATCGCAAAGAACATAGATCCGGTTTGTGAATCAGGAACTTTTTGGCGGAGACATATCTTTGTCTGTGTTGTTGTGGGACATGGGCAGGCGGTAAATTTACTGTTACGATTATCGTGAAAAACAAAAACCGCCACTCTGGTCAGTGACGGTTGCTAAAATAATTTAGTTACTTAAACGAAGTCAACTGCTTGTCGCAGTGCTTCTTTCTGAATTTAGTATATGGTAGGCTCACCAGAATGTCAATGTCATCGAAAGCAATTTTATTGACTTGGCATTATTTGTTTGTTATTCTTATAGCATAGAAAAATAAAAAAGGTTTGTATGTTTTGCTTGGCTGGCTGTGTTTTTTGATATTAATGGCAGTATCAGGAGCAGTAGATTGGAGATTGATATGAGAGAAGTTGATTTTGTGGATGCTGAATATAACAATGACGATTATATGTCAGTATTTATAGGGGTATGTGAATCAGAAAGTTTACTTGAAGAATATATGGAAAAAGATTATGATTTATTAGATGACTACTGTATAGGATTTGAATTAGGGGTTGATTTTGGAATCAATACATATGATGAGGACTTTATGGTCAGAGTGGTACATGATAAAAGTTCCACTGATATTGATGAAGTCTTTGAGGATGCAGAGGTGTTTGACCTTTCGATATTAAAAAAACAGTATCCCAATGGATTTGATCAGCCGTATAATGCGGTAGTGGTGATTGGGCGAATGAAGTATGAGGGAGATATTACAGAAGTCCATAATGAGAAATTCGGATATTTCAAGTTTTTAGGTATCTTTGACGAGGAATAAAAAGCCCTTTGGGACACAGGGCGCACTTCAATACATAGGTCTGGCGACCATGTATTGTGCGCTCTGTGAGGCTTCCTCTCTGACAGCAGGAAAGAGGTTTCGTTCATGAAAACAGATGCAGAAATCAATATTTCAATGATTTTGTGCTTTTGTCAAATGATGTCTCCGAATGGAGTTCTTATATCATGAAATATTATCAGTTAGATAAGTATTTCAAATATAAAATAGTAAGCGGCGATGTGAAATGTCGTAAACCTGAAAAGAAAATATATGAATTGACATTAGAAAAAATAAAGAAATGCCCTGCCGAATGCCTGTTTGTTGATAACAGTGTGAAAAATCTTGATGTTGCCGGTGAAATGGGGATACAGCCAATACTTTTTAATAGAGATAAGGAAAATTATGCTGGCACAATTATAAATTCTTTTTCCGAATTGGCGGAATTGCTTGGCTCTTAACGTTATAAAAATATTTGCTGAAACAGAAAAGGAAATTAACTGTATGTCCGATATAAAAGAATATATATATTTAAAGAATTATCATTGCATGAGCAGAAAACAGCGCTGGAATTTATTGAGTATTTAGAAAATGTAGGATGTAAGCAAAAAATGAATGAAAAATTATGTACAGAAAAGGATTAAAGGTTGCTATGTGTTTAGAGATCAGAAAGCTTAGTATAGATGATGGGCGTGACATTTATGAAATGCTGCAGGAATTACCTGCAAATGAAAATGGATTTATCAATTCAGTCAAGGGGAAAACCTTTGATGAATATAAGGAATGGTTAAATAATTCACTCAGAAATTCTGAGCAAATCGGGTTAGTGAATGGCTGGAAGGTTCCGGAAACAACTTTTTGGCTTTTTGAAAAAAATAATCCTGTGGGCTTTGGTAAGGTACGCCATTTTTTAACAGAAGCCTTGCTGGAAAACGGCGGAAATGTGGGGTATGCAATCCGACCTTCGGCAAGGAATCGTGGTCTGGGAAAGAAGTTCTTGGCATTATTGATTGATGCAAGTAAAGAAATAGGTCTGTCTAAAGTACTGCTTACCATTCAGAATCATAATATACCGTCTATTTATGTTGCGTTGGCAAACGGCGGGGTGATTGAGAAGATTACGGCAAATAAACACTATATTTGGATTTATTTGTAGATTTCGTTTTTTGGAGGTGCCTGGCATGGCAAATTTGATTATAGAAAAGTTTCAGCTTGTCCCAAATGAAAGAGAGGAGAAAGAATACCGCTTTGGTGTGTAAATGGCAAGTATGAATCCATATGAAACATTGACGGAAAATGAAATATTAGTCACACTGGAAAAATCTCGCAAACAGGCAGAGCAGGGAATGTATAAAGACGCAACAGAAGTTTCACACGATTTGAGGAGAAAATTGAAAACCTGCAATATGCGACAGGAAGTTTAAAATGGGCACCATGATAGGTGCCCGTGCCCTTCGGCGTACAATCTATATTGTGTCCTTAGACGTAATAATTATTCGTCTTTGACAATTTCATCTTACCTTTTATTTTGCTAATTGTCAATAGGTTTGTTTAATTTTTTCATTTGGCGTTCTAGATTCTGGATTCTGTCGTCCGAAATCTCTTTTTCTTTCTGTAAAGTATTAAATTTTTGCTGTAATTCATGGTATGCTCTGGTAAGGTTTTGGTGAGTAGCCCATTCTTTGTGAAACAGATGTTTCACAAGGGTGTTTTTTACTTCACGAAAAAGTTGTGTATCATCCTGCAGGTCGCATGTAAGTTTTCCCATCGGCGCGAGAATGGCCGATTTGGAGATACTCTTTGCGTTGTTGATGATTAGGACACAGTCATGGGCAAAACCGTCCGAAGCGCTGATTTTTCTGTAATACCATTTTCCTGACGGATTGTCTAATGGATGATATGCTTGTGCAAGCTTTGAGGATGAACTAGTGGCGGGAACGACAAACATGAGATTTTTCCATTCTTCAAGGACAAGCACTGGATGTCCGTAGGAAAGTTCGGGTGCATAACGTAGTCCCAGATCGACCATCAGGATGTCGCCGACAGAAACCTGCTGACGGCTTAGTTGGGTTTTTCTGTCCTGCCATCTGTTCAGACTGTTTGTGATCATTGCCATTTCGGAAGCAGACCAAGCATCTACATCTGTATTCAGATTTGTCATTAAGTACAGGTAATTTGCAAGAACATCACTAGTGTCTTTTGCGGGAATATTCCGATAATTGGGATCTATGGCAATCTGTCCGAGTTTTTTGGGCTCATCATCAGAATGTGTGGAATAAAAATTGGCTTAAAGCCTCATAAACATTGAAAAAGCATACGATCTCTGTT
>CANRJU010000244.1 GCA_947631075.1 uncultured Lachnospiraceae bacterium | reverse complement strand
CTTTATTCACGCTGACAATGAGATTGGCGAGCTTGACAAGCTCCACCAGAATCTGGGACATATAGTTCACCAGCGCCACCACTTCCCCCTGCGTCAGCGCCCCGCCGCCCACCTGCAGGGCCCCGATCCAGATCAGGGCGATGATAGCGCCGTTTATAATGAGAAATGTGACTGGATTCATCAGCGCGGAGAGACGCCCCACCGTCATCTGCATCCGGTTCAGCGTCTCATTTTCCTCTGAAAATTTCATCTCCTCCTCCCTCTGCTTGCCAAAGGCGCGGAGCACCCGGACTCCCGTGAGATTTTCCCGGGTCCGGGACAAAATCCGGTCCAGTGCCGCCTGCACCTGCCGGTAGAGGGGAATGCTGAAAAACATGACGCCAAAGACCACCAAAGACAACAGCGGAATCGCCGCCACGAACACAAGCGCCGCCCCCGCGTCGATGGTGAAAGCCATGATCATGGCGCCGAATACGATAAAGGGAGAGCGCAAAAATAAGCGGAGCACCAGGTTCACCCCGTTCTGCACCTGATTTACGTCGCTGGTCATGCGGGTAATCAGCGTGGATGTCCCCACCTGATCCATGTCCCCAAAGGAAAGCTTCTGAATGTGGGCAAAGAGATCGTGCTTAAGACCGGCCGCAAATCCCACCGCCGCTTTGGCCGCGAAATACTGGGCCGTCAGAGATACTGTCAGCCCCACCGCCGCCAGGAGCACGAGCAGGCCGCCCATTTTCCCTATATGTCCGTAATCTCCCGCCGCGATTCCCACGTCGATGACGGACGCCATCACCAGCGGGACAAACAGCTCCAAAAGAGCCTCGAACAGCTTAAACAGCGGCGCCAGAACGACTTCCTTCCGATATTCTTTCAGATAGCGCAGTAATTTTCTCATGTCCGTGTTCTCCTTGTCTCTGATCGGAAACGCTATTTTCCGTCCCCGTCCCATCCGTACCGCTTTTCCATGTACTCGTACAGCCTCTTGGAAAAATTGCCGTCCGCATGGCTGTGATACCGCTTTTTCATGGCTTCCAGCTCGTCTTTCCACGGATTTTCCCCGGTGGAAACCGTCCGCGCAAAATAGAGAATATCCTCAAAACTCTCCGCCTGGAATCCGCGCACACCCTCCGTCACGTCGTCAAAGGCGCAGCCGTACCGGGAAAAATATTCCTCCCTGTCTCCCAGGGTGAGGGCAATGGGTTTCCCCGTCAGCAGGTAGTCGTAATAGACCGAGGAATAATCCGTAAGCAGCCCCGCGGATCCCGCCAGCATCTCATACAGCAAAATTCCTTTTTCTTTCAAAAAAGCGTCGTCCGCCGCCACAATATGAGAGAGCTCCGCTGTTTCCGAGGCAGAATCCACAGACTCCATGGCAGGTGAAGCATTAGCCATGGCAGGTGAAACAGGCTCGGCAGATGAAACAGACTTCGTCAGTGAAGTCTCCTGCGCCGGGTGGAGCCGGTAGTACAGCGTCATACCCGTCTCCCCCAGCGTCCGGTCCAGCTCCCGCAGCTGCCGGTCGCTCATAATCTCCGGCAGGCCGTAGGGGTAGCGGGCGGGAAGCCCTTCCTCCAAGTGCTTCTGGTGCTGGCGGTAGGTGGGCAGCCACATCAGGTAGGGAGCCTGCAAGCCGCGTCCGCCCGTCTCCGAAAACAGCGCGTCGTTCCTCGGATACCCCAGAGGCAGAAGCCATTCCTCCGGCAGCCCCACCTTCCGCGCAAAGACCTCGCGCCAGTTCTCCCCGGTGGTCAGATACCCGTCGCACTCCCCGATCTTCTCCCGGTTGTGGTATTCAGGCGCGATCTTAATGAGCATGCCATGACCCAGATGAACGCGCACCTGCCCTTTTCTCCTCTTTTTGATGTAGTGGTTTCCGTCGAAAATATAGCGGCTGCGGTACAGCGCGCTCATCCGCCGGAACGTCTCCCCCAGTCCCCTCGAATCCAAATAAAAGGCGCTCACGCCCTCCGGCAGCGGCTCCTCCAGGGGAAAACGGTTGTTTCTCGCCCAGAAAATCCGGTGGCGGCGGTTCACGCCCCTTTTTAACAGATATTCATAAAATGCCCTGGCATTATCTGAAAAATCCGGGTAGCTCTCCAGGATGATATCATCCCGGAGAGGCAGTACCCGGAAAAAAAGGATCAGAATCTTTTTTAGTATCGTGCCCATCTCTCTAAATCTCCTGTCTTCGGATCATGTCGCAGATGCCCGGTAGATCGGTTGGTTAGAGCGCCGCCCTGTCACCTCTAAATCTCCTGTCTTCGGATCATGTCGCAGACGGCTCCGTAGAGCTCCGGCTTCAGCTCCTCCAGCGTCACCGGCTCCTGTCTGAGTATCACATTGTGACAGGTGGAATTGATCAGTTCTACGATCATATACAGCATCAGCTCCGGATTGCGGAACTTTCTGCCGGACTGCTCCAACATCATCACATATTTTCCGTAAAAATCTTCTCCCTCTCCCGTCACAAGCATATCATGAAATATGCCCCAGCTCAAGTTTTTTGAGATAAATCGCAGAATATTTTTGTTTTCATTGAGCTGGTCGATGATGCAGTCCGCCAGGTAGATTACCTTTTCCTCCAGCGTCTCCAGGCGCACCTGGCTCAGCTTGCGCTCCGCCGCGTGAAACAGCCTTTTCGCCATCTCGTGGATCAGCTGGTCCCGAATCTCATACTTGTCCTTAAAATACAGATAAAAGGTTCCCTTGGCCATATCGGCCCCCTTCACGATATCGGAGATGGACGTGCTCTCGATACCCTGTGAGATAAAAAGGGAGAGCGCTGCATCCAGCAGCGCCTCTCTCTTTTGTCTCTTTTTCTCTATTACTTTACTCATTCTCGATCGCCTCTGTCTCGATGATGAACTTCACTTCACCCTTCATGCCGTCGCCGATTCCGCTGAAGCTCTTGTAATCCTCTCCCGCGTCGGCAATGGCCTCCAGTCGCTCTGTCAGATCCTTTACCTTGTTCTCATAGATCTTTTTCAGCTTCTTGATTGCCTCTTTGTTGAACTGAATCATGCCCGAATGAAGGGTCTGGGAGCCGTCGTCCAGCTTCCCGCTGGCTTCCTCCAGCTGGAAAACGCCGTCCACCAGTTTAACGGTGGCCTTGTTCAGCTGCTTTCCGCCCTTATTCAGTTTCTTCATGCCTTTGTTCAGCGTCTTTGTGCTCTTATTCATCTTCTTGCCGGCCTTCTTTAACTGCTTGGCGCCCTTGGTCAGTTTCTTGTTGTTCTTGTTCAGGGTCTCGGAGCCCTCTTTCAGCGTCTTGATGCTGCCCACCAGAGTCGGCATGCTTTTATTCAGCGTGGCGGACGCTGTCCGCAGGCTCTCGCTGTTGGCCGAGAGCTGTCCCAGGCTGTCCATCACTGTGGATACCCCGGTGGAAAGGCTATCCGCGCCGGTCTTTAACTGGCTCTCCGCGCCGGTGGCGTTTTTCAGATCCGTGATTGCCTGTTTCTGAGCAGCCGTCACGGTCTTTAACTGGCCGACTACGGCAGCCAACTGCGGATCCTGGGCCGCAGCCCCCTCCAGGGCGGCAATGATTTTCTCATTGTTGGCGTAGGTCTGCTCTAACTGCTCCAGACTTGTGTTCAGCGTGGTGATTCCCGCTGCGACCGCCTGCGCGCCGCCCTTCACCTTTTCAATGTTCTCCTTGCTCCCCAGCTGATCCACGCCCTGAGTGTAGGTGGTAAGTCCCGTGTCAAATGTCTGCAACTGTCCCGGAAGATCCTTCACCGCTTCGTACAGGGCGATGTTTCCGTCCGCGATCTTGCCCGCGCCGTCCACATAGGCGGTAGTGCCGTCCGCCAGGGTGTCCGCGCCGTCCACGTAATCCCCCACGCCCTTTACAAGAACCGGGCCGTTCTTGGCCAGTTTGCTGATTCCCTTCGTCAGCTTCTTCACGCCCGTATTCTGATAGGTCTTTACCGACGATTTCAGATCGCCCATCTTATCCGCGAACAGCTCCATATTGTCCGACAGCTCGCCGGAGCCCTTTACCAGCTTGGCGGTAGCGTCCGTCATGTCGTCCAGCTTATCCTCCAGATCGTCTAACCCCGTGGCCTCCTTCAATTCCAGATCACCGAACAGGTCCGCGCTTCCGTAGGTAAATGTATTACCCATGGAGAAATCCTCCACGTCCGCCGTCACAGTGAAATCGCTCTTTAGCTTTTTAGCCTGGCTTTTTTTCAAATCCAGGCTCTCGGAAAGTCCCGGCACGCCCAGGCCCACCACGATACTGTTGGTACCCTCGTTGATCACCTTTCCGTTGCTGATCTTGATATTGTTAAAAC
>CANRJU010000243.1 GCA_947631075.1 uncultured Lachnospiraceae bacterium | reverse complement strand
CTCATTATGCTGGGCTCCCCCACCACCGTTTCCTGCTATATCATGGCAAAAAATACCGGAAATGACAGCGTGCTCACCTCCAGTATTATCGTCCTCACTACGCTGCTCTCCTCCGTGACGCTCACAGGCTGGATTTTTGTCCTGCGGTCTCTGGGGTGCCTGTAACCTAAAAATCTGAATTTACAAGCGGCGTCCCCATGACGACTCTCGTAACATCTTCCGTTTCATCATAAGAAACCGCAACGGTCATATTGATATTTTTACCGTTGATTTTTTTTACCTTTTTTATCCCGTTCGTATAACCGTATGCGACAAAATAATCGCTGCCAAAAGTAGAGCGGCCGGACAGAACCGTCCCGCCGCCCATAGAATTAAACAGATCTTCTGCTAAGGCTTCCTGCTGATCGCGGGACAGCTTTCCCGCGACAACTCCTTCCGTACACACATTGCCCTGTTTTTCATTTTTAGAATCGGCGGAGGCCTCCTGCGATGAGGAGACGCTCACCGAATTTCTGGCAAATGCCTGTGTAAAATCAGTGTGCGACACAAAAAAACGCGTCACTATTATCTGAATCAGCACGACCGCCCAGAGCAGCGCTGCCGCCGCGGCCACGCACTTGAATTTTTTCGTCATTACGCAATCCCTTCTTTCAAAAAACATCTGTAAAAATACATGTTTCAAAATTATATCTACTAAAAGGATTGCCTGTTTTTTTTATTTTATGCATGTATAATTATCGGCTGGTATTTTGTTCCTGTTAAGTGACATCTGAAGTGACATATAAAGTGACATTTTTGTCACTAAAAATATGGCGTGCTGAAAAAACTCAATCACCCTTCATACCTTTTAAAAATCACGCTGGAGTTCTGCCCGCCGAAACCAAAGGAATTGCTCATGGCGACACGAACCTCTTTCTGAATGGCCTTCCCCGGCACATAATTCAGCGGAACGCAGGCCTCGTCCACATGCTCCAGATTCAGCGTCGGCGGAATCACGCCCTCGCGGATACACTGGATACAGGTGATGGCCTCGGTGATACCCCCCGCGCCCATCATATGGCCCGTGGCTCCCTTGGTAGAGGTCACCGCCATTTCCTTTGCGTGCTCGCCGAACAGGCTGGCGATGGCATTTGTTTCAATGGGATCGCCGGTGGGCGTCGCCGTTCCGTGTGTATTTATATAATCCACGTCCTCCAGCTGCAATCCGGCATTTTCCACCGCTTTTTCCATGCAGAAAATAGCGCCGATTCCGTCCGGGTGGGGGCTGGTGACATGATATCCGTCGGTGCAGTTGGAAAAGCCCGCCAGCTCCGCCAGAATCTCCGCGCCGCGCGCCTTTGCGTGTTCTTCCGTCTCAATAATCAGCGCGCCGCCGCCCTCGCCGATGACAAAGCCGTCCCGGTCGCGGTCGAAGGGCCGGCTGGCCCCCTGCGGATCGTCGTTGTTGGTGGACAGGGCGTGAGCCGATGAAAGTCCCAGAATAAACAGCGGTGACAGCGCGGACTCGGTTCCCATAGCGAGCACTGCGTCCGCCTGGCCGGACAACAGAATCATGCAGGCCGTGCTGATGGCGTCGCCGCCGGAGGAGCACGCCGTGCTCACCGTCAGGCTCGGTCCCCGATAGCCCTTTTCAATGGCAATCTGGGCTGCTGCCTCATTTCCGATGATTTTCGGCACAAAACGAGGGCTCACCTTTTTGTGCTCGCCCTTGCTGACGCCGTCCTGCGTCTCGGCAATCGGCGAGATTCCGCCGAGCGCCGTGCCGACCACGATTCCGGCTCGGCGATGTCCTCTCCCGCCTGGGCGATAGCCTCTATGGCGGCCGCAAAGCCGTACTGCATGAACACGTCCATCTCCCGCGTCAGCTTTTTGGACATATAGGCCTCCGCGTCAAAATTCTTGACCTCCGCCGCAATCTTGACAGGGAGCTCCGTCGTGTCAAAACGGGTAATGGGAGCGACGCCGCACTGGCCCGCCACCACATTTTCCCAATATTCCTTCACGCCGATTCCGATCGGCGTCACCGCGCCCATGCCGGTAATGACAAGGCGGCTATTCTTCGTCTTCAGCTTCATTCCAGTCGTTCTCCTTAATTTCTTTTCTGCGAATCTTGCCGCTGATGGTCTTGGGAAGCTCCTTGGTGAAATCAAGAATCTTCGGCCACTTGTAGGACGCAATATTTTTCTTCAGCGATTTCATAATCTCATTTTTCAATTTGTCGGACGCCTCGGCTCCGTTCGTCAGCACGATGCTCGCCTTGATGGCCTGGCCGCGGATCGGATCCGGCACAGATGTCACGGCGCACTCCAACACATACGGGAGCTTCATGATCTCATTTTCAATCTCAAACGGCCCGATGCGGTAGCCGCTGGACTTGATCACATCGTCCGTCCGGCCCACATACCACAGATAGCCGTCCTCGTCATAGTAAGCGGTGTCGCCGGTGTGATAATAGCCGTCGTGCCAGGACGCTTCCGTCTTTTCCTCGTCGCCGTAATATTCCACAAAAAGTCCATTGGGAGCGCCGTTCTCCGTGCAGATCACGATTTCTCCCTCTTCCTCCGGTCCCGCCAGCGTGCCGTCCGGCAGCATGACCTTGACGTCGTACTGCGGCGACGGCTTGCCCATAGAGCCGGGCTTCGGCGTCGTCCCCACCAGGTTTCCGATCAAAAGCGTCGTTTCCGTCTGACCGAATCCCTCCATCAAGGTCAGTCCGGTCTTGGCGCGGAACTTTTCAAAAATCTCCGGATTCAGCGCCTCGCCCGCCGTCGTGACCTGCTGCAGCGACGAGAGGTCGTACTGGTCCAGCTTCAAATGAACCATGACGCGGTACACCGTGGGCGGCGCGCAGAACGTCGTAATTTTATATTTTTCAATCATGCGCAGAATTTCTTTTGCGTCAAAATCGTCAAAATCATAGGTAAAAATAGCCGCCTCGCAGAGCCACTGTCCGTATATTTTGCCCCACAGCGCCTTGCCCCAGCCCGTGTCGGAAATGGCGAAATGGATTCCGTCCGGATCCACCTTGTGCCAGTATTTGGCCGTCACATAATGCCCCAGCGGGTACTTGAAATTGTGCGTGGTAATTTTCGGATAGGACGTGGTGCCGGAGGTAAAAAACATGAACGAAACGTCGTCTCCGTGAATGGCGTTCTCGCCCCTCGGACGCTTAAAATGACTGGAAAAATATTTGACTTCCTTATTAAAGCTCCTCCAGCCCTTGCGGCTGGCGCCCACCATAATCTTCACCTTCAGATCCTTGTAGGTGCGCGTCGCCTTGTCCACCTCGCGGGACACCGGACCGTCCGCGGTACAAAGAATCGCGTCCACGTTCGCCGCCTTAAAGCGATATTCAAAATCGGACTTCAAGAGAAGATTCGTCGCCGGAATCGCTATCGCCCCAATCTTGTGAAGGGCCAGAATGGCAAACCAGAACTGATAGTGCCGCTTCAGCACGAGCATGACACGATCCCCCTTGCGAATCCCAAGAAACTGTAAATAATTGGCCACCTTGGAAGAATAGCGGGACATCTCGTAAAAGGTAAAGGAACGCTCCTTCCCCTCCTTGGAAATATGAAGCATCGCCACCTTGTCCGGGCACTTCTTCGCCAGCTTATCCACAACATCGTAAGCAAAGTTGAAATTGTCGTCATTGACAAATTCAATGTGCTTCAACACGCCATTTTCATCTTCTTCCACCTTGATAAAAGGTGCTGCAACCGCATCCTTATTCATGCTCATGAGCGACATCCTTTCTTTTTTTCTTCTTTCTAATAAACCGCCATTTTTCGTGTTTTTCCGTGCAAGTAGTTTTAAAAACTACTTATCAAAGTTTAGATTACATCATACCTAGTGTTTTGTCAATGAAAAAACATAAAAACATCCAGAAAATTTAGGCAAATGTTGAAAATTTACATTATATATGATAGAATTGAAACGCTAACCGATTATATCCACGGAACAGAGAATGGAGGATGTATTAAAGATGTTCAAGATTTTAGAGAAAAAGTCCCTGAATCCGACTGTTGCCAAAATGACAGTGGATGCTCCATTGATTGCCAGGAAGGCAGAGCCGGGACAGTTTATCATTTTCCGCGCGAAGGAAGACAGCGAGCGGATTCCTCTCACCATCGCGGACTTTGACAGAGAGGCCGGCACGGTCACGATTATTTACCAGATCGTGGGAGCCGGTACTATGGAACTGGATACGCTGAATGAGGGAGATTTTATCCACGACTTTGTGGGGCCTCTGGGCGTTCCCACCCACACAGAGGGCTTGAAGAAGGTAGCCGTTGTGGGCGGCGGCGTGGGA
>CANRJU010000242.1 GCA_947631075.1 uncultured Lachnospiraceae bacterium | reverse complement strand
CCCGCTGTACGATGTGAGGGATCAGGACCATATTGAAACATTTGATTACTATTCGGTGGGCGGCGTGTTTGAACTGGCCGACTTAGAGAAAGAGGACAAGGTTCTCTTAAACGGCAGGGAGGCCGGCATGAGCGCCCGTGTAGAGGACGGGGACGTCATTACCGCGAAGCCGAGAGAAGTAATAGAGGAAGTGGAGGAGGAGCCGGAGACAGAACCGGAGGATTTCCAGAAGCAGATGGAGAAGGACCCGCTTCTCCAGCCGATGAAGCCTTTGCCGGACTGGATGAAGGATATTCCTTTCGACACACCAAAGATGGGGAAGGATGGACAGATTATACCGGGCGCTGCCGACCGGAGCGCGTCGGTCGGCCAGCCGTCGGGAGCTGCGACAGGAGGCGTTTCTATGGGGGCGTCAATGCAGCCGCAGGTTCATATCACGGTGAACGGGAAGCCGGTGACGCTTCCCTCCAAGGCCAATCCGATCTTTGTGGACGTCTTTGACGTGTATCCCTTTGATCTGACGAAGACGGGCGGCACGCGCCTGATTACCCGGATTAACGGGCTCGACAAGGATTTCACGGAGCCGATGCACGAGGGCGACGAGGTAGATCTGTACTGGGAAAAATAAAATTAAGGGGGTTTCAAAATGGAAAATGTAATTTCAAAAGCGCGGGACAAAAGGAGCCTGATGGTGAGCCATATGGTCATTTATGTGGCAGTGATCCTGTATGCCTGCACCTATTTTTTTCAAAATGACCTGACCGGCTTTCAGCTGGTGCGCAGCATCGCGATTATCGCGGTCTTTCTGATTTTTATCATATTCAACAACCTGATTGTGAGAAGTAAAAAACAGGGAGAGCAGAAGGCAGTCACCCGCATTATTTTCTACAGCGTGCGGATGGCGGCGGCGGCGGCCATGTACTTTACAGCTTCCAGCGAATACGACAACATGATCTCGCTGGCGCTCATCATTTTCTTTACGCTGGAGTGCATTATATTTGTCGCTCTCGCGTCCTTTGACGACATGGAGAAGCGGTATCTCTGTTACGGCGCGTTTATCCTTGTGTACGGGCTGGTTACGATGATTCAGTACATCAGCATTCTGTATGCCAAGCAGATGGAGGTGGGGGATTTCCTCAGGCGCTCCTCCATCGTGTTTATTGTAGTGTTCATGGTTCTGGGGCTCGGCGAGTCGCTGGCGGCGTGCTGGAATTATTTTGAAAAGAGGATGTTTGCCCAGAACCGGGCGATTACCGATCTGGATGAGGCCAACGAGGCTTTGCAGGAGCAGCAGGAGAAAATCGAGCAGATCAATGAAAAGCTCGGCACGCAGAAGGTAGAGCTGCAGGCGGCCAACAAGAAGATCAACCGGTCCCACGACGAGATGTCGGTGCAGAACGAGATTTCCTCCAATATCGCCTCCACGCTGGATAAGGAGGTCATGCTGAACCATGTGGCGAAGATTCTGCAGGTGCGGCTGGATCTGGATATGGTAGTTATCGTGCTGGAGGAGGATAACAGCCTTCTCGTGCCGGGCGAGGAGCCGCACGGCAGGTTCGCGGCTATTTCTACAAGCCTTGGCAGGGAGTTTGAGGACGGCATCATGGATTCCGTGAAGAACACGGATCTGAAGGAGCTTCTCACCCTCTCCAAGACCTACATTCAGAACACGGACACGGAGACGATCAAATTCTTCCGGAGGGTGTCGAGCGACAAGTCCCTTCCGTCCATGATCTGTCTGCCGATTACCAAGCAGGGCGAGCGGCTGGGCACGCTGGTGATTGCCCGTGCCAAGGAAAATGCCTTTATGGACGGCAAGACGTTCTACGAGAGCATCGCAAGCCAGCTGAGCATCGGTATTTCCAACGCGAGACTGTATGAGAAGATGAACGACATGGCAATCCGCGACGGCTTGACCAGAATTTACAACCGCCGTCACTTGAGCGAGCTTCTGGATGAGTATCTGGCCGAGGGCATGAGGCGGAAAGTGCCGGTTTCCCTGGCGCTGTTCGATATCGATAAATTCAAGATGGTCAACGATACCTACGGCCATCAGTGCGGCGACGAGGTCATCCGCTATGTGGCTACCATGCTGAACCGCGGCGCGCTCATGCACGGCGGCATCGCGGGACGGTACGGCGGCGAGGAATTTGTCATTGCGTTTTTAAATAAATCGCTGGATGAGACCTATGAGATCGTGAAGGACGTCCATGAGCAGATTCGCAGCGAAAAGGTTGTTTTCGAGGATAAGGAAATCCGCGTGACGGCGAGCGCCGGCGTGGCCAGCTATCCAAAGACCTGTTCCAACCCGTCCGAGCTTTTGACGAGAGCGGACTGGGCGATGTATCACTCCAAGCGAAACGGACGTAACCAGATTACCATTGACAGCGATAAAATCATTGATTCTATGGACTGAGGTGACTATGCAGCTATATAGTATTGCGAGTGGGAGCAGCGGAAACTGTATTTATGTGGGGAGCGAGGACGAGGGGATTCTCATCGACGTGGGAATCAGCATGAAACGGGTGCTTGAGGGGCTGAAAAAGCAGGAACATTCCTTCGAGCATATCCGCGCGATCTTCGTGACTCATGAACATAGCGATCATATCAGCGGATTGGGGCCTGTTCTGCGCAAGGCTCCAATCCCTGTTTATGCCACGCCGGACACGATTGAGTCGATCTGGGAGAAGGGCAATATGAAAAATATTTCCCCGGATTTATTCCACAGCATACGCCCGGACGAGGAGATTGAGGCGGCGGGGATGCTCATACGCCCCTTTTCCATTCCTCACGACGCAAGGGATCCGGTGTGCTACACCGTTTCCATGAACGGGAAAAAGGTGGGCGTGGCGACGGACATGGGCTGCTACAACGACGACATCATACAGAATCTGGCGGACTGCGATTCCCTTCTTCTGGAGGCGAATCACGACATCAACCTGCTGCAGGTGGGGCGGTACCCCTATGCCCTCAAGCTGCGGATTCTGGGCGACAGGGGGCATCTGTCCAACGATTCGGCGGCGCGGCTCATCAAGGAGATTCTGCATCCGGGACTGAAATCCATCGCCCTCGGGCATCTAAGCCAGGAGAACAATTTCCCGGAGCTCGCGTACCGGACGGTGATGTACGAGCTGGAGCAGAGCGAGACGTGGAACCGGCTCGGGGCGGATCTTGTGGTGGCGCAGCGGCAGGAGCCGACGAGGCTTTTAACGGTGTAATTTTTTGTGATTTAAGGAAAGGATTTTTATGAAAAAGACAATTATTACGGTGGTGGGAAAGGACAGCGTGGGCATTATCGCGAAGGTGTGCACCTATCTGTCGGAGAAAAATATCAATATTCTGGACATTTCCCAGACGATTGTGGACGGCTTTTTTAACATGATGATGATTGTGGATTTTACCACGGTAGACCAGGCGTTTGTGGAAGTGGCGGGCGAGCTGGAGAAGATCGGCGAGGAAATCGGCTGCCAGGTCCGCGTCCAGCGGGAAGAAATTTTTGATAAGATGCACAGGCTGTAGTGCGTCTGTGGCATTTTTGGAAAAGAGGAAAGTATGATCAATATAAACGAGGTCATTGAGACCAACAAAATGATTGACGAGGAAAATCTGGACGTCCGCACGATTACGCTGGGAATCAGCCTGCTCGACTGCGTGGATTCGGACCTTGAGCGCCTCTGCGACCGGGTGTATGAGAAGATCACGCGGACGGCGAGGGATCTGGTGCGCACCGGCGATGAGATCGGGCGGGAGTTCGGCATCCCGATTGTGAATAAGCGGATTTCCGTGACGCCGATTGCCCTGGTGGACGGCTCCGCCTGCAAGAGCCCGGAGGATTTTGTGAAAATCGCGAAGGCTATGGACCGGGCGGCGCGGGAGACCGGCGTGAATTTTATCGGCGGGTACACGGCTCTTGTGTCAAAAAAGATGACGGAGGCGGACAGAAACCTGATTCTCTCGATTCCTAAGGCGCTGGCGGAGACGGAGTACATCTGCAGCTCGGTGAACGTGGGTTCCACAAAGACGGGGCTTGACATGGACGCGATTCTTCTCATGGGAAAGGTCGTGAAGGAGACGGCTGTTCTGACGGGAGACCGGGATTCTATCGGCTGCGCCAAGTTAGTCGTGTTCTGCAACGCGCCGGATGACAACCCCTTTATGGCGGGCGCCTTCCACGGCGTGACCGAGGGGGATGCCGTCATCAACGTGGGCGTCAGCGGGCCGGGCGTGGTCAAGCAGGCGCTCGACCAGGTGAAGGGAAAGGATTTCGGGACGGTCTGCGAGACAATTAAAAAGACCGCGTTTAAGATTACACGAGTGGGACAGCTTGTGGCGCACGAGGCGTCAAAGCGGCTGGGCGTTCCGTTCGGAATCATCGATCTGTCGCTCGCACCCACGCCTGCGGTGGGCGAC
>CANRJU010000241.1 GCA_947631075.1 uncultured Lachnospiraceae bacterium | reverse complement strand
GAGTCCTTGCACTCGTTATCTCTGGGCTATGCCGAGGGGTGGAAGGCGCTAGAGGAAAGAATGGGGAGTTGTGTGTTCTTGCTCGTCGCCGTTATATCGGCGCTGATTCTGCAGCTATTCGGGCGCGATCCGGCGGTGAAGATGGAGGAGCTGGTGCGCTCCAGCAGGTATGGAAAGCGGCCGCTTGACCGGGCGAGAATCGCGGCGGCTTATTTTATGGCAACCGTCCTTTACGCGTGCAGCATGGCAGCCTATTTTGTCATTGTAATGTGGCCCTTTGGATTTGACGGGGCCGGCCAGCCGATCCAGAGCAACGCCCGGACATTTTTCTCCTGCTATAACATAACCTATCTGCGGCAGTTTTTGTGGAATCTGCTCATCGGATATGTGGTGCTAATCTTTATGGTAAGCCTGACGCTGTTTGTCACCATTCTTTTCAAGAGCCTTCTGACAAGCGGGGCGGTCATAGCGATTTTTCTTCTCATGCTTGTGATTTTTGACCAGATTTATCTCTATCCGGTAAACCACTGGTTCACGAATTTTTTGCCCGTGCGGATGATGGATTTCTGGAATTTTTATACAGGCAACGAGCTGTACCGATTTTGCGGAAAGAGCTTCTCCTGCATGAGCTTTTGCACCGCCGTATCGATGCTTCTGTCCGTGGGACTTCTGGCGGCGGGAGCGGCCGCGCTGCGCGTGCGCAATGCTTTACATAATGTTTAAGTTCTTTGAATAGAGCATATAATAATATGGATTACAATGAAAGAAATAAAAAAAGAAAACAGAACAAAAAGTATCGAATTTAAAATTCAATATTGATAAAAGGGAAAAGGAATGGTATAATATTATAAATGATTGATGTTATATTAAGATGTATTTGGAGGGTGCTATGGATCGTTCTATGATTAGAGTAGAAAATATTTCTATAGAAAATTTTAAGAATGTCAAAAAGGGAGCGATAGATTTTGAAAATCGCAGAAAGAATTATCGTGCCAGTATTGTAGGATTGTATGGGCAAAATGGCTCCGGAAAAACGGCATTGATTGATGCCTTGCAAGTGCTGAAGTTTGCCCTGTGTGGTAAAGCGGTTCCTGAACAATATGCAGATTATATTAACATTAACGCAAAGTATTCAACACTAAAATTTCAATTTAAGATGCAGAAAGAAAAAGCGCTTTATGATATTTGGTATCAATTCTCTATAGGGAAAGCAGTTGATGAATCTCAGGTTGAAGACAATGAAATTAGAGAGGGGGAGCCCAAATATAAAGCGCAGATTTTTGATGAAGTACTAAGTTTTAGCTATGCATCTGACGAAAAAAAAATACGAAAAAGCAAACTTATAGATACGAATACATCGGATGTGTTTATTCCTAAGTTAAAGTACAATGAATTATTGGAAAACAACGATGAAGATGTTATGGAACTTCTTCTGACAAAGCGTTTGGTTCATGCACAGTCAAGATCGTTTATTTTTTCAAGAGAGATGATAAGCCGTTTTAGAAGAGGTTGCAATGTCAATTTATATTTGGAGGTTATCAATAGCTTATATTTATTTGGCTACAGAGAACTTTTTATTATTGATACGCAACACGAAGGCTTAATTAACATGAATACACTGCCATTATCCTTTAAGTATAGAGATAACAGGAAGGAAATGTCTGGCAATCTAGTGTTTCCATTAGAAGCACCGGCGCCAGTTCCGAATGAAGCGATGGAATTAGTAAATAAGATTATTGACCACATGAATATTGTTCTGCAGCAATTAGTTCCGGGATTGACGTTAAGCGTTGTAGATTTAGGATCAGTAGTTTCAAAGGAGGGAAATCTTGGCAGATTAGTACAATTTATGTCGTTGAAAAATGGGAGAGAAATTCCGTTTAAATATGAATCAGCCGGGATTAAGAAAATCGTTTCGATTTTACAATTGTTGATTATGGTATATAATAATCCT
Organism: uncultured Lachnospiraceae bacterium; assembly: GCA_947631075.1. Classification (GTDB taxonomy): domain Bacteria; phylum Bacillota; class Clostridia; order Lachnospirales; family Lachnospiraceae; genus Eubacterium_F. Next base: position 2,458 of record CANRJU010000241.1, on the reverse strand, counting down.
TCGATTACAGTGGCGATTGATGAAATAGATTCAGAAATTTTTGAATATTTACTTGGAGAACTGCTGAATATCATTTCGGAAAAGGGAAAGGGGCAATTGATTTTTACATCGCATAATTTACGGCCCCTCGAAACGATTGACAAGGGATTTATCGTTTTCACGACAACGAATCCGGAGAATCGCTATATTCGATTTACTAATGTCAAAGGGAACAATAATCTTAGAGATTTTTATTATCGTGATATTGTTTTGGGAGAGCAGAATGAAGAAGTCTATGATTCGACAAATAACTTTGAAATTGCGTTAGCGTTTAGAGAGGCGGGTGCGGCTTTTGACTCGTAGGAAAATCGTATTTGTTATTGTAGAGGGATCATCTGATGATACAGCATTGGGTGTTATGCTAAATCAAATTTATGATAAAGATGAAGTGTATGTACACATTATGCATGGTGATATTACGACAAAGAATGGTATACATTCCGATAATGTTGTATCCAAAATTGGAAATGAAATTCGTAAATATGCGAAAGATCATCACTATAAGTCACAACACTTTAAGCAGATCATTCATATTGTGGATACGGATGGTGCATATATTCCAAATGAAAATGTCATTTTGAACTCCGAGCATGAAGAAGTATTTTATGAGGCTGATGGAATTTATGCTTCGGATCAACAAAGGATAATTAAACGTAATGAACAGAAAAAAGATAATTTGTATAGGTTAAGGGAGACAGGGCAGATATGGAAAATACCATACAGGGTATATTATATGTCATGTAACCTTGACCATGTTTTACATAATAAGCGCAATAGCACGGATGATGAAAAAGAAGAGGATGCATATGCATTTGCCAAAAAATACAAACGTGATGTGGGGAAATTTATAGATTTTATTTGTGATTCGGACTTTTCTGTGATGGGAGATTACAAAGAGTCGTGGGAGTATATTGAGAGTGGATTAAATTCTATTGATAGACATACGAATTTCGGAATTTGTATTAAGGGAGAATTGTATCCATAAACGTATCTTTCCTGATAAATCATATCTCCATTCATTAGATAAAAATAGCCCTACCTTTTGATAGGGCTTAATTTTCGAGCCGGACATTTATTAGACGCCTCCGGTGGGCGAGCAATATTTTCGAGCCGTTCACTTATAGGCCGCCAACGGTGAGCGGACAATATTTTCAATGATGGATTGCTCCTTCATCATTACTATCATTATACATATGCAATTAAATTATGTCAATTCATAATAAGAAATTTTTGTGATATTTTTACCGTTAATAGTAATGCAGAAGGGGGATTCTGCCGAGGCACCGTTGACTTTAGCATATGGAGTGGTATAATATGGCTTATCAGGTGACAAGAATGGGGATTCATATGACTAAAAACGAGTGGTATGCGCAGCTGTTTGAACATCTGGACAATTCCAAGTTCAGGAGCAGTTTTCATCTAAAACAGAAGGATATTGATTACATAAATAAAAAGGGATTGGACACCATACAAGATCATGCAAGAGATTTTATTGCGAAAAGAGTGTCGCCTGCGGTTATTGCCAATGACGGGAAACAGACGCCAACAAAGGGGCACCCGGTGTTCATCGCGCAACACGCGACAGCGACATGTTGCCGGGAATGTATAAGAAAATGGCATAAGCTGCCGCCGGGGCGGGAATTGAGCCAGGTTCAGCAGGAATATCTTGTGGATGTTATTATGACTTGGATTAGGAGGGAGATGGAGGGAAAATAATTTCTAAAAAAAGACTTGCAGTTTTTACATAAATATGGTATTCTGTGAATACAATAAATGCTGTAACGAGTTACAGTTTTGGTCTGGGTGAAAACTCTTTGGACCACCGCAGGCGGGAAGAATTTCCCGCCATTTCTAATATGTGAGGAAAAATCATTGAAAGAACTTAGTATATTTATTGATGAATCTGGTGATTTTGGAATGGCAAAGGAGTATCCGTCATACTATTTGGTAACTTTTGTTTTTCATAATCAGGAAAATTGCATAGATGAACAAGTTTCAAAATTGGAGGAAAGCGTTCGTAATTCGGGCTTTCATCTGGAGTATATACATACAGGTCCTGTAATTCGAAAGGAGGAGGTATTTGCGGGATATTCCATAGATGAAAGAAGAAAATTGCTTTATAAGATGCTCAACTTTGTGAATAAATGCCCTATTTCTCATATGACAGTTGCAATAGATAGAAGAGAAGCAGCGGATAAGATTACGCTATCTGGCAAACTGGCGAAAGAAATAAATCGTGCGATGAGTTTCCACGCAAAATTTTTCTCTGGCTTTGACAAAGTTATTGTCTATTATGATAATGGACAGAATGAACTTGGGGCAATTTTAAATGTGGTTTTTTCTGGCTCATCATCAGAATGTGTGGAATAAAAATTGGCTTAAAGCCTCATAAACATTGAAAAAGCATACGATCTCTGTT
>CANRJU010000240.1 GCA_947631075.1 uncultured Lachnospiraceae bacterium | reverse complement strand
CCCGCGCCATCTCCACCGCCTGGTTCTCACCTCTGTGGAAGCCCTTGCGGATTTTTACCGTCACCGGCTTCTTTATGGCCCGGACCGTCTTTTCTATGATGCGGGCCGCCAACGGAATATTTTTAAGCAGCGCCGAGCCCTCGCCGTTGTTCACGACCTTTGGCACCGGACAGCCCATGTTCAGGTCGAGAATGTCAAAATTTCTGTCCTCGATCCGCTTTGCCATCTCGCTGACGATATCCGCATCCGAGCCGAAAAGCTGAAGGGAAACCGGTCTCTCCTCATCCGCCACGGCAAGCAGTTCTTCTGTATTTTTATTGTTATAATAAATTCCCTTGGCGCTGACCATCTCCGTACAGATCAGATCCGCCCCCTGCTCCTTGCAGAGAATCCGGAACGGCTGATCCGTGACCCCGGCCATGGGAGCGCAGACCACGCGTCCCGACAGCCTCACATTTCCAATGGAAAAGCCTCCCTCGCGGGAACCATTTTTGTCAGGGAAATTGTTTTCCTCACTCACTGGCTTTTGTCCTCTCATAGATAAGCCTCATGCCCTGAAGGGTCAGCTCCGGGTCATAGACCTCTATTTTCTGCGTCCCCTCAGCGATAATGCGTCCCAGGCCTCCGGTCGCCACGACCTTGATGCCCTCAAAGCCGGACTCCTTTTTGAACTGCTCAATAATGTACTCGGCTTGTCCGATGGTGCCGTACACAAGCCCCGCCTGCATACTGGTAATGGTGGTCTTGGCCAGAATGGACTCCGGCTTCACAATCTCAATCTCCGGCAGCTTCGCCGCGTTGCTCCAGAGAGCCTTGGCGCTGATGCGGATGCCCGGCGCCGTGACACCCGCCACAAAAGCCCCGTCTCCCGTCACCAGATCGTAGGTCGTCGCCGTGCCGAAATCAATGACGATGACCGGTCCGCCATAGAGAAAATAGGCCCCCACGGCGTCCACCACCCGGTCCGCCCCGATCTCCATCGGATTGGTCGTCGCGATCCGGATACCGGATTTTGTCCCCTGCCCCACAATCATGGGATCGCATTTTAAGTATTTCTTGATGCCGCTGGTCAGGGAATACATAATCTTGGGCACCACGGAGCAGATAATCACATCCTCCACATCTTCCTCCGACACCTGCTGGTGGGAGAGCTGCTCCATGATCTGCACGCCGAACTCATCCGACGTCCGCGGCAGGCTGGTCGTCAGACGGAACTTGTGCCGCAGCCTTTCCCCGTCAAACAGGCCGAATGTAAGATTGGTATTTCCTATGTCAATCGCTAGTATCATCTATTTCCTCCAAAATGGCTGCCCGCTCCGCCTCGTCTCCCAGAATGAACAGCCGGTAATAGGCTTCCAGGTTATGTAACAGCTCCGAATACTTCACCCGGTACTGCTTGATTTTCAAGTGGCTGCCGATTTCATCATAGAAAAAATCGTTCTCCTTCGCCGTCGTGGACATGTACAGCGTCCCGTCCTCGTCAAATTCCATGGTAAAGACCCCGCCCACGTCCTCCGTCAGCGTGACCGCCAGAATCTGCAGTTCCTCCTTGATTGCCTCCGGCAGAGAAGCGTACCTGGGATTCAGATAATATTTTCTCTCATAGGCGCTGCAGGCGCACAAAATCTGTTCTTCGTTCATTGAAATCCCCCGCCGCCTACTCTCTCTCGCTCATGGGCACATACGGCTTATGTTTTGCCACCGCCTTATAGGCCGGGCGTATGATTTTGCCCGCGTTCACCAGTTCCTCCAGCCTGTGGGCGCTCCATCCGGCGATGCGCCCGATGGCAAACAGCGGCGTGTATAATTCCAGCGGAATGTCTAACATACTGTACACCAGCCCGCTGTAAAAATCGATATTGGCGCTGACGCCCTTGTAAATGTGGCGCTCCTCCGCGATCACCTGAGGCGCCAGATTCTCCACCATATTGTACAGGGCGTACTCCCTCTGCATCCCCTTCTCCTCCGCCAGCCTCTTTACGAACTTGCGAAACGTTCTGGCCCTGGGGTCGGAAATGGAGTACACCGCGTGGCCCATTCCATAAATCAGCCCCGCCTTGTCAAAAACATTCCGGTTCAGAAGGGCTGTCAGATAGCTCCTTACTTCTTCCTCATCCTCCCAGTTCTTCACCCGCTTTTTCATGTCCTCAAACATCATAGACACCTTTTTGTTGGCGCCGCCGTGGCGGGGGCCCTTCAGCGAGCCCAGCGAGGCGGAAATCGCCGCGTAGGTATCCGTCCCGGAGGACGTCACCACATGATCCGTAAAAGTGGAATTGTTGCCGCCACCGTGTTCCGCGTGGAGCACCAGCGCGATATCCAGGATCTTTGCCTCCAGCGGGGTAAATTCACTGTCCGCCCGGAGCATGTGCAGAATATTCTCCGCCGTGGAATACTCCGGCTTCGGAGGGTGCAGAAAAAAGCTGGAACCCTCGTGAAAATAGCAGGCCGCCTGATACCCGTACACGGAAAACATGGGAAAAAGCGCCACTAGCTGCAGGCATTGGCGCAGGACGTTTTCCGTCGAAATATCATCGGCGCGGTCGTCGTAGGAATACAGCGTCAGCACGCTCCGTCCCAGCGTATTCATCAGGTCCACGCTGGGCGCCTTCATGATAATATCCCTCACAAAGCTGGTGGGGAGATTATGCCGGTAATTTGCCAGCATGTCCTTTAAATCCTCCAGCTCATGGCTGTTGGGCAGCTTTCCGAACAAAAGAAGATACACGACCTCCTCGTATCCGAACCGCTTCTCCGTGAGAAACCCGTCTATGATTTCCTCTATGTCAATTCCCTGATAGTACAGCTTTCCATCACAGGGAACCATCTCGTCGTCCTCCATCTTGTAAGAACGAATCTCCGAGATCTCCGTCAGTCCTGTGAGGACGCCGCGTCCATTGAGATCCCTCAGTCCCCTTTTTACTTCATATTTCTGAAATAAAGTAGAGTCAATCGTGCTTTTCGCTTCACAAACCGATGCCATCTTATGTAGCCAGTCATTTCTGTATTCGGCATTTAAATTGCTCATATTGGCTCCTTTCTATCTGATCCGTCACATCATCGTGACCGCCATCACTGCCTTTATGGTGTGCATGCGGTTCTCCGCCTCCCGAAACACCACATCCGCGTATTTTTCAAATATTTCATGGGTCACTTCCATCTCCGTCAGACCATATTTTTCATGAATTTCCCTGCCGATTCCAGTGTTCAGATCGTGAAACGCCGGAAGGCAGTGCATAAATACCGCGTCCTCCTTCGCGCCGACCATAGCCGCCGCGTTGACCTGATACGGCGAGAGCGCGCGGATTCGCTCCTCCCATACCTCATCCGGCTCGCCCATGGAAACCCAGACGTCCGTGTACAGAACGTCGGCGTCCTTCGTTCCCTCCGACACATCCTCCGTCAGCGTCACGCTGCCGCCGCTGGCCTGGGCGTACGCCTCGCACTCCTTTACCAGCGCCTCGTTCGGGAAATACTCCTTCGGCGCGCAGGCGGTAAAATGAAGTCCCATCTTGCTGCAGGCAATCATAAGGGAATTGCCCATGTTGTAGCGGGCGTCCCCCATATAAGTCAGTTTAATCCCCTCCAGATGGCCGAACTGCTCCTCGATTGTCAGAAGATCCGCCAACATCTGGGTGGGGTGGTACTCGTTCGTCAGGCCGTTCCACACCGGAACCCCTGCGTACTTCGCCAGCTCCTCCACGATCTCCTGTCCATATCCCCGGTACTCGATACCGTCAAACATCCGCCCCAGCACGCGGGCCGTATCGGCAATGCTCTCCTTCTTCCCGATCTGGGAACCGGAGGGGTCCAGATATGTCACTCCCATGCCCAGGTCGTGGGCCGCCACCTCAAAGGAGCAGCGGGTTCGGGTGCTGGTTTTTTCAAAAATAAGAGCGATGTTTTTGCCCTCCAGCGGCCGCTCCACCACGCCTTTCTTCTTTTTTTCCTTTAACTCCTTCGCCGTGTCCAGAAAATACCGGATTTCCTCCGGCGTAAAATCCTTCAGCGTCAAAAAATTTCTTCCTTTTAAGTTCATGTTCATCCTCATTTCCGAGTGAATTATATTCGCTCTACGAAATAACTACTTTTGCAGAACCGTCTCGGTCACTGCCTTGGCCAGTCCCGCTACGCCCTGAATCTCCGACGGAATAATAATCTTCGTCGCCTGTCCGTCCGCCGCCTTTTCAAACGCCTCTAAGCTCTTGAGCGTCAGCACGGCCTGCGTCGGATCTGCCTCATTGAGAAAACGGATACCCTCCGCGGTCGCCTTCTGCACGGCGGCAATCGCCTGCGCCTTACCCTCGGCCTCGCGGATGGTGGCCTCCTTCTTTGCCTCTGCCCGGAGAATGGCCGCCTGCTTCTCCGCCATGTTCGGCACCCCCCTGGCCGCCACCGTCTTCGTGCTGGAGGTGGCCCGGGTGG
>CANRJU010000239.1 GCA_947631075.1 uncultured Lachnospiraceae bacterium | reverse complement strand
AAGGCTGTCCCACCTGTGGATTCCGAGGCACAGATTGTATGCTCATCCGCATATAAAATCCATGTCACGTTCTGTAACGGCATTTTCTCCGCCTGGTCAAAAAGCAGCTCGCTCTCGCCCCGCTTAAAAGGAATCCTCCAACATTCCCATTCCTCCGGCCTCTCCCCGCTTGACGGATAGACGTTGTAAACTCTGTAAAAAATTTCTTTCTCATTCACATACAGCAAATCCGCCTCAGAGCGCGCTTTTTCGTCCATACCCGGCAGATTTTTAAACCTCTTTTCCACTTCCCCGGACAAGCTGCACTGTAACAGCGTGGATCCTCTCTTGATCTTGTACAGATTCCGGCTGTTCATCGTGTCGCGGTACAAATAGCGGCAAAATTCCACTTTGCGCCTCTCCGAATCCGCCATGGCATCGCTCTCTGCGACAGCCGTCCCGGTAACGCTCCCGCCAGATACTGTACTGCCAGATACCGCACTGCCAGATATCACATTGCCGGACACCGCATCGATAAACGCCGTCCCGTCGCCGGCTTCGCTGCCCGCCCCATGAAACGCGCCGCAGCCTGTCAAAAATAATGCCATGCCGAGCAGTAAAATTCCCGTTATTCCTCTCTTTTTCATGCTAATCTCCATTCCAAAACAAACTATATTCACTCTAGCGCCTTGTTGCGTAGATACGACAGAAAAACCGTTTCTCATTCTCCATCAGCTATTCCAGTACCATTTCCAGAAATAGTATTCCGGATCTTTCTTTTTCACCCGTTTCACTTCACCGGTGGCAAGATCGCAGACATAATACTTTTCCGTCTCAAAATAGCATTTCCCGCCGGCAAATCCCTGCACCTCACAAAATTCCCTTTCTGAATTAAATATAGCTTCATTCAGCGGCTCGATTGGCCTTATCTTTGGTTCGCCGCCGGAGAGAGAAATCGACACCGCTTTATAATTGGCCATTCCTGAATCCTCATCATCCATTTCAAGAACTGCGTACAGCGTCTGTGATTCATCTGCGAAAAACCCTTCAATGTACAGGAACTTCGGATACATCTCGCGAAATTGTTCTTCCCTGACAAGAATTTCATTCTCTCCTGTTTTTCCATCATAGCGCCATATATCATAGTGGCACTTGCCCTCATCTTCTTCATCATACGGATCCCACCAATAATCCATCAGCTCTGTATAATAAATAGAATCTCTCGCGTAAATCATCTGCATCCCGCTGCTGTAACGGTTGATATAGTGAGTGGCGGCTTTCTGAATAGTCCCGCTCCCCACCTCATGCGCGTAAACGCTGCCGTCATCCTCGTACTTTGTGAGCAGTACCCATTTTTTCATATGGCCGCCATTCGCGACCTCCATTACAGTTCCAAACTTGCCTTTTGGTATGTCATAATAGGTCGTCTTTTTATCCTCCCTGCACACGGGAAATGGTTTCTTCTGCTTGCAATCATATTCATAATAGGAATAATCATACACGGATAAATAGGCGACAATATTTTCATCGGCATACAAAAGATTTCCCATTCCGTCTACAACCTCCATGACCTTTTGCGCCTCGTCCAAAAGCATTTCCTCCTGTCTAAGCGGCATACGCCAGAGGTCCTCGCAGAATTTATATTCGCTTTCTTTTTTCACAGCTTTGTCCAACTCATCTCCATCCCGGAACACCGTATAATAAATTTCCCCGTCGCCGACATACTTTATTTCGACCTCGTTCTTTTTCCTCGCCGCCCCCGGCGCCTGTACCCTTTCCAGCTCTTCCCCGTCCAGACTGCGCTGAATGATATAATTGTCCTCCATCTCATAGAGATTCTGGCTGTTGCAAAAAGGATATATTTTCGTAATAACAGAAGCCCTCTGCTCCTTCTCAATCGCCGCCCCGGTAACGCTCCCCGCAGTCATCGCACCGCCGGACACCGCCCCGCCGGACGCCGCGCCATCAATCGCCGCACCACCGCTGACTGCGCCGCAGCCCGCCAAAAATAGCGCCATGCAAAATAGTAAAGTAACTGTTGTCCATCTCTTTTTCATGCTATCCTCCATTCCGTCGCAGACACATCTCTGATGGGGAATATTATAATACCGTATGTTTACATTGTCAACCTATTATTTTTCATTGTAACTGTGATACAATTATCTATTCCCACTCCGACTATATCCCATGAAATAAAAATCAAAATAAAAAATTTTTTGAATTATTGTGCAGCCAGCACACCAATTTTCCAGGACGGTATTGTATAATAGAAAAAAATTCATACACGAAAGGAGAAATTATTATGAAAAGAAAAAAGAAATGGTGGAAATGTCTGGCCTTATTGCTGGTATCCGCGCTTTTGCTGAATATGAGCTTTTCCGCGGATGCTTTTGCGGAGAGTCAGGACACGGATTCATCCTGCAGCATTTATCTGGAGGGGGATACCGTAGTCGCTTCCTTTGATTATTCCGCTGTCCCTTCAGGGCTGTTCGTGTACGCGATGCTTCAGGTCAGCGACACAGAAAACGGATCTTATAATGACACAACGGCGGCATTGTTCAGTGTCAGCCAGACATCGACGAATACAATGAAATATACGCCGAAAGAGGGCGGCACCAAATATTATCGCATTGAATTCCAGTGTGTGGACATATACACTCTCCAGTACAAATACGAATACTCGGATCCGGTCGCGATTACGCTGCCAGAAACCAAGCCGGATAATAACACAGACAACAACAGCAATAGCAGTAATAATAACAGTAATGATAGTAATAGCAGTAATGATAATGATACGGATGATTATGAGAACAGTGGAGATTCTTCATGGGACGATTCTGGCGACGGTTCTGACGAAGACTCTGACGTTCCATCAGGCAGTCAAACTGCCAAAAAGAAAAAAATCAAAATCAACTCTGTCACAGCAAAGCAGGGAAGCAAAAAAATCACCGGCAGCGTATCTGTGTCAAAAGCAACTGTAAAAATAAAAGTGGGAAGTAAAAAATATAAGAAAGCAAAGGTGACAGGAAAGAAATTTTCCCTGAAAACCTCCGCCTTGAAAAAGGGAACCAAAATTACAGTCAAGGCATCCAAGAAAAAATACCAGACGGCGACTAAAACCGTAAAAGTTAAGGGTTCGTCGTCCTCTGCCAATCCGTCTGATACGCCAAGCTCCACTCCGAGCGTCGGAAACAGAACGTGTACGGCATGTTACGGCACCGGCAGATGCAATTATTGTAAGGGAGCCAGATTGTGCCCTACCTGTAATGGAAAAGGCGGCAGGTCAGTCCCTACTTACGGGCAGGGCGGCTCCGGCTGGGTGACATGCACAGCCTGTCATGGAAGCAAAATGTGTAAGCGCTGCGGCGGAAGTGGCCGGTGCGGCACATGCGGCGGCACAGGTCGTTTGTAAGACCTCTCCAGGCGATTTCTGGATTTCCGTCGCCAAACAAAGACAAGCGATATTAGGGTTTGTATCCTAATGACCGCTTTTTGTCTACAGTCTGAAACAAGGGAAGCCTTCTCTGGCCTCCCTTGTTTCATATACAATATTTATTCCTAAAAACAATATACCATCTTCCATTACCTCCATGCTATTGTTTTATCCGCATATATATTTATTTTCTCTTGATTTTAAAATCGCTCCCTGCCTATCTGTCACGATAATTATATAATAGCCGTGACAAATAAGCAATCTTTTCCATAAATTTTTCTACAGATCTATTCCCACTCCGACTACATCCCACGAAATCAAAATCGAATCCAAAAATTTTTATCAAAATCCCGAAAAATAGGTTGACATAATAAACCCATCGTTTTATAATTGGTTTACATTGTAATATTGGAGGGGTTATCATGGAAAACAACGCGCAAAAGAAAACGGGCCTGGATGCCCTGCGGGGAATCGGCATCACAGGAATCGTCCTATATCATGTATTCCCCACCGTGTTCCGGGGCGGATTTCTGGGAGTACCGCTATTTTTCGTACTGTCCGGCTATCTGATGTTCATAACCGGCGAGAGGGACTGGAAGCGGGGGAGCTTTCGCATCGGGGCTTATTATAGCAGGCGTTTTCGGAAAATCATGCCGCCCCTCTTTGCCATGGTCATGATGGTGTGCTGCTTTCTGACTCTGACCAAGAGCGAGCTCCTGATCGGACTCCGTCAGGAACTGTGCGGCATCTTCTTAGGATACGACAACTGGTGGCAGATTGCGAAAAAGGCCTCCTACTTTTCCCGGCTGGCCTGTTCCTCGCCCTTTACCCACCTGTGGTTTCTGGCCGTAGAAATCCAGTTCTACCTGCTCTGGCCCTTTTTGTTTCTCCTGTACAAAAAGGCCTCCGTCCGCCTGGACGGGAAAAAATTGTGCTTCGTCTTTCTGCTGCTGGCGCTGTTATCCGCAGGAAAAATGTTTTTTCTGTATAAACCGGGTGAGGATCCGTCCCGCGTCTACTACGGCACCGACACGATGGCATTTTCCCTGTTT
>CANRJU010000238.1 GCA_947631075.1 uncultured Lachnospiraceae bacterium | reverse complement strand
GTCGTACCGGGAGCCCTTTTCCTGCACAATCCGAGTGGCGTCCTCCGGCTCCAGCGTGGGGAACACCGTCACCTCCAGATCGGCTTTCCGGAAAATCTCCATCACGTCCGACAGCTTGCTTCTCAGCGCTCCCTTTCCCGCGTGAGGATTGTAAATAAATAATATATGTTCCCGTTCCATTCTGTGAAACCTCCCCTTTTGAGAAAATTTTCCTTAAAAAAATTTCCCGCGAACTCTCCCATCCGCTGTCAGTCGTCCAAAATCAGCATGGCGTCCCCGAAGGAGAAAAAGCGGTATCTCTCCCGCACAGCCTCCTCATAGGCGCTCATGATCTGTTCCTTTCCCGCCAGCGCGGATACCAGCATGAGCAGCGTGGACTCCGGCAGGTGAAAATTGGTGAGCAGCTCATCCGTATCGCCCTCTCCCGACAGGAGCCGCCCCTTCTCATCCGCCGCGGACTCAATCGTCCGGCAGCTGGTAGTGCCGACGCAGAAAATCCGCCCTCCCGCCTGTCTGACGCGGTTGATCTTCTCCGCCTCCTCCGGCTCCACCCGGTAGTACTCGGAGTGCATGTGGTGCTCCGTCACGTCCTCCACCTTGACGGGCCGGAAAGTCCCAAGCCCCACATGGAGCGTCACATTCGCCACGATCACGCCCTGCTTCTGGATCTCCTCTAAAAGCCCGGCGGTGAAATGCAGCCCCGCCGTGGGCGCCGCCGCGCTCCCGTCGTGCTTCGCGTACACGGTCTGGTAGCGGTTCTTATCCTGCAGCTTGTGGGTGATGTAGGGAGGGAGAGGCATCTGTCCCAGTTCGTCCAGAATCTCCTCGAAAATCCCCTGATACTCAAAGCGGATCCGGCGGGTGCCATCCTCTAAGATATCCAGAATCTCACCCCGCAGAATCCCGTCCCCAAAGCGTATGCGCGCTCCGGGCCTCGCCTTCTTCCCCGGCTTCACCAACGTCTCCCAGACATTGTCCTCGCGACGTTTCAAAAGAAGAAGCTCGATAACGGCTCCCGTGTCCTCCCTCTCCCCAAAAAGCCTGGCGGGGATGACCTTGGTGTTATTTCTCACCAGACAGTCCCCCGGCCTCAAATAATCCACGATATCTGTAAATACCCGGTGCTCGATTCGCCCGGATCCCGCGTGCAGCACCATCAGGCGGGAGGAGCTCCTGTCCTCCAGGGGATCCTGGGCAATCAGCTCCTTTGGAAGATCGTAGTAAAAATCACTGGTTTTCAAGCGTGCTTTTCCTCCTCTTTCACGAAATCGTCCGCTGCCGATTATCAGTTCAGCGCTGACTACCATTATAAACGCTCGCCACCCATTCCTGCCACGGAAGAAAATCCGGAAGGCGTGACGTTGATTATCATTATAAACGCTTGCCACCGTCCCGTCAAATATCAATATGAAAGAACGCCCTGTCTGGTAAAAGATATTTTAACTGCGGATATCGTGGATTTTTTTATGAAATTTCTTTTATTTTTTTCGGAATCGTTGTAAAATGATAAGTAAAGGGAGCATGAACCGCAAACAATCTGTCACAGAAACAAGGGGGTGTTTATAAATGGCTGTCTCAATCTATGCCGCCATCGACGTGGGGTCCAGCGAACTGTCCATGAAAATCTACGAGGTCTCCAAATCCAGGGGAATCCGGGAACTCAACCATGTGCGCCGGGATCTGAATCTGGGCGCGGAGACATACAGCAAGGGGCTGATTTCCTACCAGACCACCGACGAGATCTGCCGGACGCTGAACGACTTCAAGCGCGTCATGGCGGATTTTGGCACAGAGGCCTGGCAGGTGTACTCCACCAGCGGGCTCCGGGAGGCCGCCAACGCCCTTGTAGTCATTGATCAGATAAAAATTCAAACAGGATTTAAGGTGAAGATTCTCAGCAACAGCGAGGCCCGCTTCCTCTATTACAAGGCCCTGGCCTTAAAAGAGGAAAATTTCGACTCTATGATTCAGGAGGGGACCCTGATTGTCGATATCGGCGCCGGGAGCCTCCAGCTCTCCCTGTTCGACAAGGGAGTGCTCTGCGTCACCCAGAATCTGCTGCTCGGCTCCACCCGCATCCGGGAACTGCTACAGGCCATGGAGGGCGCGAATTATGACTTCCAGGACCTGATTTCCGAGTACGTCGAGCGGGATTTATATACTTTTAAAAAGTTATATTTAGATTTAATGAATATCAACATCCAGTGCATTATTGCCGTGGGCGGGATGATTCCGGAGATATACCGCCGCATGACTCCCGACAACCCGGAGCCGGACGTCTCCTTTTACGACAAGATACTCAGCCGCACCGCCCTGTCCCTCGGAATTCCCAACAGCCACATCAACCGGATGATCCCGACCATCCTGCTGTGCCGCAAGATTTCCCAGATTACCGGCTGCGAGAGGCTCCACCTCTCCGCCATCGACCTGTGCGACAGCATGGTAGCGGAGTACGCGGAGAAAAAGGTAAAGCTGTTGTCAAAGCACGATTTCACAAGCGATATTCTGTCGACTTCCCAGAATATCGCCCGCAAATACAAGGTGGACGAGGAGCATGCCGCCACCGTCCAGGAGCTGGCGATGCAGATCTTTGACCGGATTCGCAAGCTGCACGGTCTGGGCAAGCGGGAGCGTCTCCTTCTGCAGATCAGCGTCATCCTGCACAGCTGCGGGCTCTACATCGACGCGATTCAGTCCAGGGAGTGCTCCTACCGCATCATCATGTCCACCGAGATCATCGGCCTCTCCCACAGAGAGCGGGCGATGGTCGCCAACGTAGTGCGGTATAATTCATCGATTTTCCCGCCCTACAGCCAGTTCGCCCAGGATTTTACCCGGGACGAATACATCACGATGGTAAAGTTAAATGCAATTTTAATCACCGCCAACGTGCTGGATAAGAGCAACCGCCATAAGATCCACACGGTGGGAGTGACGCTGAAGGACGGAGTTCTGACTATCACGGCGGACACCATGGCGGATATCACGCTGGAGAGGGGCCTCTTTTACCGCAAGGCCTATATCTTCCAGGAGGTGTTCGGCATCCGCCCCGTGTTAAAGCAAAAAAGAAGTGGAAAGAAATGAGGTTTAACATGAGCAAATCTGATAAATTTGAGAACCGGGAGCTGAGCTGGCTGGATTTTAACTTCCGGGTACTATCCGAGGCCAGAGACCACCACATCCCCCTGATGGAGCGGCTGAAATTCCTTAGCATCACCGCCTCCAATCTGGATGAATTTTTCATGATCCGGGTGGCCTCCCTGATGGACCAGGTCAACGCGGGCTACGCCAAGAAGGATATCGCGGGCATGACGCCGAAGGAGCAGGTGGACGCCATTTTGAAAAAGTGCCACGATTTCGTGGACGTCCAGTACAGCACTTACAGCCGTTCCTTCCTCCCCTCCTTGAAAAAGGCGGGACTGGAGATCGTCACGGAATACGAAAAGCTCACGCCGGAGCAGGCGGAGTATGTGGACACCTATTTCAAGCAGGAGGTCTTTCCGGTACTTACGCCCATGGCTGTGGACTCCTCAAGGCCTTTTCCGCTGATCCGGAACAAGTCCCTGAACATCGGCGCCCTTCTCATGGACAAAAAGAAAAAGGACACGATTGACTTCGCCACCGTACAGGTTCCCAGCGTGCTTCCCCGCGTCGTCACCATCCCGTCGGAGCAGGAGAACTGCACTGCTGTGATTCTGCTGGAGCAGATTATTGAGAAAAATATACAGAAGCTCTTTATGAACTACAAAGTTCTGTGCGCCACCCCGTTCCGCGTCATGCGCAACGCCGATCTGACCATCGACGAGGACGAGGCGGCGGATCTTCTGATTGAGATTGAAAAGCAGCTGAAGAAGCGCCAGTGGGGTCAGGCAATCCGCCTGGAAATCGAGGATAATCCCGACAAGCGGCTGTTAAAGCTTTTGAAAAAGGAACTGAACGTGGAGGAGGACGCCATCTTTAAGATCGGCGGTCCCCTGGATCTGACCTTTCTCATGAAAGTGTACGACATGGAGGGATTCGACCGGCTGAAGGAAAAGCCCTTCAAGCCGAGACAGCCCCGGATGATTGATCCGGAACGCAGCCTGTTCGAGCAGATCCGGGAGAGAGACATCCTGCTACACCACCCCTACGAATCCTTCGATCCGGTGGTGGATTTTGTGAAAACAGCCGCCAGGGATCCGGAAGTGTTAGCCATCAAGCAGACCTTGTACCGGGTGAGCCGCCACTCCCCCATTATCGCGTCGCTCGCGGAGGCGGCGGAGAACGGCAAGCAGGTCTCGGTGCTCGTGGAGCTCAAGGCGCGCTTTGACGAGGAAAATAATATTGTCTGGGCGCGTATGCTGGAGAAAGCGGGATGCCACGTCATATACGGCCTGGTGGGCTTAAAGACCCACAGCAAGATTACGCTGGTAGTCCGCAGGGAGGAGGACGGCATACGCCGCTACGTCCATCTGGGCACCGGCAACTACAACGACTCCACAGCGAAGCTCTACACGGACATG
>CANRJU010000237.1 GCA_947631075.1 uncultured Lachnospiraceae bacterium | reverse complement strand
GGTACGCACGGTGGTGTGAGAGGACGGCGGCTAATCACCGCCTCCTACTCGATTGGATAAAACTGTACAATTTTGGAGAGTATTGGAGAGTATTTGGAGAGTAATTGTACAGTTGTGGCAAGGATTGGCTAGGCAGCATTTTATTTCGGGACATCAACATGGAGGGCGCAAGCGGCTGCCCGGCAGACTAAACCAATTCCGCCAAATGCCGCAGAACATTTACATATGTTTTTATTTACTTAACCACTATATATGATAATTCTGACAGCAATCCATTTCGTATATTTAAAAAGAGAAAAGAGGAAATGTTTTTCGATGAATGTGCAGACTGGCATTATGAAGACATCAAAATTTTAACAAATGCTTTTAATATGCAGAAAAAAACTTGAACTAGGAAAAAGCGTTGCGATTTTTTCCAAAAAGGGATACAATGAAAAGGCATGGAAACGGAAATAGAACAGGACGAGCCGGATCTGGCAGAGAGCATGAGGGAGCGATATACGGGCATCGCCTTGTCAAAGGCAGAGCACATGGAGGATTTGATTAATGATTTTTTTGAAATCACGCGATTTAATCTGACCGTGATGACATTGGAAAAAGAAAATTTCATTGACACAAGAGCATACTTTGAATATAATAGAAGTACAAATATAAATACAAAAAAGTGTACACTATTAGAGAGGAGGCATAATCAGATGTTGGCAGTAAAAAGTGTAGATGTACGAAATAATTTTAAAGAATGGTGCGATAAGATCAGCAAGGGCGAAACGGTGCTTATATCCAGACCACAGAATAAAAATATATACATGGTAAGTGAAGCTGAATATAATGATCTGCAAAAAGCAAAGCGAAATGCTGAATATATGGAAATGATACATGAAAGTGTTTCACAGCTCAAACGAGGGGAAACCATTTCTTTGACGGAAGAAGAATTGAAAGCAATGGAAGATGAAGAATGGGAACCGACGGAAAAAATTCTTGAATTTGAAAAAAAATATGGTATAAAAAGGGACGATTAAACCTATATGGCTGATTTTACATTCACAGAAAAGGCAATGGAGCACTACATCTATTGGCAGACGCAAGATCGAAAAACGCTAAAACGAATAAACAGTCTCATAATGGACATAAAGCGGAATGGGGCATTGCATGGTCTAGGAAAACCGGAATTGTTGAGACATGATAAGTCTGGACTATATAGCCGGCGGATAGATGAAGCGAATCGCCTTGTATATGATATTGATGCAAAAAATAACATAAAGATTATTTCTTGTAAAGGTCATTATGAAGGATGAATAGGGGGCTGTCAGTATACAGCTCTTTATTTACCACAGAGGAACGATCATCCTTGCCATTTATGGCAAGGATGTGGCAAGGATGGCGAGGCAGTATTTTATTTCTGGACATCAACATGGAGGGCGCAAGCGAGCTGCCCGACAGACTAAACCAATTCCGCCAAATGCCGCAGAACATTTACATATGTTTTTATTTACTTAACCGCTATATATGTAGTATAATAATGCAAAAGGTCAAAGCTTATAACTTAACGGAAAAGAAGGTGACTGCTATGAAAAAAGCAGAATACATTTCAGATGAAATGGTTGTAAAGCGTGTAAATGCAGCAGTGAAGATTGAATTAGAAAAAAATAAAGCACTGGGGATTCCGGCAGTATTATATGATAGGGAAAATCAGGTCATTTACCGGGAAAACGAAGATGGAACCAGAACAGAGGTGGGGAAAAAGATAAGGAAGGGGCGTTACAGTGAGCGAGTTTCACAAAAAACCTGAAATTGTTGTTTTTGCCGGACCGAATGGTTCTGGAAAAAGTACAATTACACAATTACTGAAACCATTTATGGATTATATAAATGCCGATGAAATTAAAAAGTATCTAAATTGCACAGATTTGGAAGCAGCACAGTTAGCAGAAAAACAGAGAGAAGAACATGTAGAACAAATGCAGGAATTTTGCTTTGAAACTGTGTTATCGACAGAACGGAATTTGAAACTATTGAAGCGAGCGAAAGAAAGGGGATATTTTATACGCTGTTACTATATTTTAACGGCTGATCCTATGATCAATGTCTGGCGGGTAAAGGCAAGAGTAGAATCTGGCGGGCATGATGTTCCGGAAGAAAAAATCATTACAAGATACGATAAATCTTTAGAATTAGTTAGTGAATTGATTAAAGTTTGCGACATCTGTCATATATATGATAATTCTGACAGCAATCCATTTCGTATATTTAAAAAGAGAAAAGAAGAAATGTTTTTCGATGAATGTGCAGACTGGCATTATGAAGATATCAAAATTTTGACAAATGCTTTTAATATGCAGAAAAAAAACTTGAACTAGGAAAAAAGTGTTGCGATTTTATGAGCTTGCCTGTATATGTTATACTGTATATAATATTGGATAGTATCATTACAAGGAGTTGGACAGTATGCTAAAACAGAAAGAAAAAGGAAAGGGGCTGTGATTATGTCAGATTATTTTGGAGAAAATACCCCGAAGCTGGGCTTTGGCCTTATGCGCCTGCCCAAACGCAGGGGAAAGATGGATATGGAACAGGTCAAGAAAATGGTGGATCTGTTCATGGAGGCGGGACTGACCTATTTTGATACCGCTTATGTGTATGATGGCGGCCCTGGTAGACCGCTATCCCCGCGAGAGCTTTACACTGGCGACCAAGCTGTGCGCATGGATGGGCGCTCACAATGAGCAGACCGCCAAGCAGCAGTTTTATACCAGTCTGGAGCGGACCGGCGCAGGCTATTTCGACTACTATCTGCTCCACGCTCTGCAGGCGAGAAATTATAAAATTTATGATAAATACCACATTTGGGATTTTGTAAAGGAACAGAAAGCAAAAGGGCTGATTCGGCATTGGGGATTTTCGTTCCATGCCACGCCGGATATTCTGGACGAACTGCTCACCGCCCACCCGGACGCCGAGTTTGTGCAGCTCCAGCTCAATTACGCCGACTGGGAAAATCCCGCTGTGACAGCCCGTGAAAATTATGAGGTCGCCAGACGCCACGGAAAATCCATTGTGGTGATGGAGCCGGTCAAAGGCGGCGCGCTGGCAAAACCGCCCACAGCCGTACAAAAGGTATTTCGGGAAGCGGATCCGGACGCTTCTTTCGCGTCATGGGCGATTCGTTTCGCCGCCTCTTTGGACGGAATTATTACGGTGCTGTCCGGCATGAGCAACTTAGACCAGATGAGGGATAATCTCTCCTACATGAAAGATTTCAAGCCGTTGAACAGCGTGGAACAGGCGACCGTCCGCAAAGCGCAGGAAATCATGACCGGCGTGAAATCCATTCCCTGTACTGCCTGCCATTACTGTACGGCGGGCTGTCCGAAAAAAATCGCGATTCCAGAGATTTTTGCCGCCCGGAATCAGCAGCTTGTATGGGGACAGTTGGAGGAAGGCAGACGCCAGTATGCAGAAGCGGTAAAGAGCGGGGGACGCGCCTCCGACTGCATCGCCTGCGGTCAGTGCGAGCGCGCCTGCCCCCAGCAGATCGATGTGATCACAAGGCTGAAAGACTGCGCAGCACATTTTGACCATGTATAGACATTTTAATCAATGAAACAATAGCGAAAAATTAAAAATAGGAGGCAAAATTATGGTTTATAAAAATTTTCAGGATTTGAAATTATCTGCCTTGGGTATGGGCGCTATGCGCCTCCCGGTATTAGACGGAGATGACTCTAGGATTGATGAAGCGGCCGCGAAAGAAATGGTCGCTTACGCTATGGAACAGGGCGTGAATTATTACGACACCGCCTGGGGCTACCACGACGGCAATTCCGAGCTGGCGCTGGGAAAAGCATTAAAAGAATATCCGAGAGACCGTTTCTATCTGGCCACCAAATTTCCGGGATATGAGCTGTCCAACATGACGAAGGTGGAAGAAATTTTTGAGAAGCAGTTGGAAAAATGCCAGGTGGAGTACTTTGATTTCTATTTGTTCCACAATGTCTGCGAGATGAATATTGACGCATATCTGGATGAAAAGTACGGGATTTATGATTACTTGATGAAACAGAGAGCAAACGGAAGGATTCGTCATCTCGGATTTTCCTGTCATGGAAAATATGATGTGATGGAACGTTTCCTGGAAAAATACGGAGAGAGCATGGAATTTTGTCAGATTCAGATGAATTACCTGGACTGGAATTTCCAGGACGCCAAGGCGAAGGTGGAGCTTCTGAAAAAATACAACATTCCGGTTTGGGTGATGGAGCCATTGCGGGGCGGCCGTCTGGCAAATCTTACAGATGAGGAGGAGGCCCGATTAAAGGCCATGCGTCCCAATGAGAAAATCCCTGCCTGGGCGTTCCGCTTCCTGCAGTCCATCCCGGAGGTGACCGTCGTACTGTCCGGCATGTCCAACATGGAACAGATGAAAGAAAATATTCAGACCTTCCAGGAAGAAAAACCCCTTTCCGAGGAAGAAAAGAAAAGTCTGCTGGCTATGGCGGATGAAATGGTACGGAA
>CANRJU010000236.1 GCA_947631075.1 uncultured Lachnospiraceae bacterium | reverse complement strand
TCCTGCACCATCAGATGTACGTCAAAAAAAAGATCGGAACGCTTCCGAAGTCCCTTCACGACCGGAAGTCCAAAGGAGATATTGGGGACGAACATCCCGTCCATGACGTCGATATGTACATATTCGGCTCCGGCTCCCTCAACCTCCTCGATCTGCTCCCCCAGGCGGGAAATGTCTGCCGCCAGAATGGACGGCGAAAGTTTATACTTCATCTCTTGCTTCTCCCCCTTTTCCTTCTCTCATTCTCTGCCAGTTCCCCATACATCTGAACATAGCTGTCGTAGCGGCTCTGGCAGAGTTCCCCCGCTTCCAGCTTTTCCTTTATCTTGCAGCCCGGCTCGTGAATGTGGGAGCAGGGCTGATATCGGCACATTCCCTCCCAGGGAATGAATTCTCTCATGTGTCGGCACAGCTCCTCCTTGGGCATGTCCGGGACCTGCAGCGAGCTGAATCCCGGCGTGTCAACGAGAAACGTGCGGTTTCCGATGTAAAATAACTCGGTGTGCCTTGTGGTGTGCCTGCCCCGGCCGATCTTCCGGCTGACGTCCCCCGTCTCGGACTTCGCCTCCGGAAAAATCCGGTTCAGCAGGCTGGATTTGCCCACGCCCGACGGGCCGGCCAGAACACTGGTCTTTCCGCAGAGGCACTGCCGAATCTGATCCAGTCCCGACAGATCCTTATTGCTGAAAGGAATGACCTTCCCCGCGCATGTCCCGTATATGTCCGTGAGCGCCTTTTCTTCCTCCCCGGATACTAAGTCCCGCTTGCTGAAGCAGACCACCGTATCTATCCCCTGCCGCTCCATCATCAGCAGAAAGCGGTCTAAGAGATTCAGATGAGGCTCCGGATTTTTCATGGCAAAAATCACGACGGCCTGGTCCACGTTGGCCACAGCCGGGCGGATGAGTTCCCTCGTCCGGGGGAGTATTTCTTCTATGCTTCCGAGAAAATTCTCCCCGTCTAACACCTGGATTTCCACGTTATCCCCCGGAAGGGGCTTTATGCCCTCTTTTCGGAAAATCCCCCGCGCCTGGCACTCATAAACGCCGTTGTCCTCGCACCAGACGTAGTAAAATCCCCCGATCCCCTTGATGATTTTTCCCTTCATGCCTAGTCTTCCACCTGGCGAAACGTGATATCATATGTCTCTACACGCCTGCCGTCCCGATACACGATCAGCTCGCCCTGGGAGGCGCTGCTCCCCTTGACGTCCGTGATCGTATAGGGGAAATCCGAGAAGGAGAGCTTCACTTCCTTCACGGTCGTTGTCTGGCTGTCCTGCACCAGCACGAATTTAAACGTGGACGCCGGATCCGTCTCAAATTCAAAAGGATTGTCTATAATGACCGGATTGCTGTAGTAGCTGTATGTCTTTTCCGGCCCCAGGCTCAGCGTGATGTCCACGGAAGTTCCCTTCTCGACCTCGGAGCCCTCCGCCTTGCTCTGGAGGCAAACCCGGTTCTTCTTTACATTTTCCGAGTTGGCGTAGCTGACCCTTCCGAGCGCGAGGCCTTCTGCCTTCAGCGCCTTCTTGGCCTGGTTTTCCGTCATGCCGATCAGATCCGGCACGGTTCCGTTGGTCTCCTCCGGCCCCTTGCTGATATACAGGGTAATGGTGGAGCCCGGCAGCACCTTCGCGCCGCCCTTGGGATCCGAGTAGGCCACTAAGCCCTCCTGCACCGTATCGCTGTAGACCGTGCCGCCGTTTTTCACTTTGAATCCGGCGGACTCCAGTATCCCCGTCGCCTCGTCCTCCGGGTAGTTCATCACGGTCGGCACGCCGACCTTCACCGGCCCGGAGCTGATATATACTTCAATCCTCGTGTCCTTTTCCACGGTGGAGCCTTCTTCCGGCTTGGTGCCGATCACATGGCCCTCCTCGACCGTGTCGGACTCCTGCTCGGTAAATTTGTACTGGAGGCCGCTGTTCTCCAGCTCTACAATGGCCTCGTCCTTGATGAGATCGCGAATCTCCGGAACTGTCGTCTGCTCCCCGTCCGGAGAGAGCCCCGAAACTCCCGGCGTGGCCGTCGCCTCGGTCCCGGCTGAGGGCGTGGGCGCCGTGGGCACATGGGAGGACGCCCCCCACAGGCCGATAAATTTACCTAACATGTATATAATGACAATACCAATGATAATGGCTACTACAATGCTTCCGATAATGAGCGCCTTTTCCAGTTTCGGATCCACGTCGCCCTCGGACTCCTCGTCCTCGTCCGCGATCCGCTCCGGCTCATCCGCCGCGGTCTTGCCGGACGCCGCCTTGATCTTGTCCACATCCCCGCTGGGAATAAAGATTGTCTCCGAGTTCTCGTACAGGGGACGGATAATCCCGTACTCACCGGCGGGATCCTGCAAAAACATCTTTAAGTCCGCAATGAGATCTGCCGCCGACGGATAGCGCAGCTCCGTCTTTTTCTGCATACACTTTGCCACGATGTTACTGAGGCCGCGCGGAATCGTGGCGTCCATGGCCGCCAGGGGAACCGCGTCCTCCTGAATGTGGGCCAGCGCCACAGCTACGGCGCTCTCCCCGGTAAAGGGAAGGGTCCCCGATAGCATCTCATACATCGTCACGCCCACGGAGTACACGTCGCTCTTTTCATCGCTAAAACCGCCCCTGGCCTGCTCCGGCGAGATATAGTGCACCGATCCCATGGCGCTCGCCGTGATGGTGTTGGAACTGGCCGCCTTGGCAATGCCGAAATCCGTCACCTTCGCCGTGCCATCCTTGGAGATCAGGATGTTCTGCGGCTTGATGTCCCGGTGGATGATGTGGTTGTTGTGCGCCGCCTCAAGGCCCCCGGCAATCTGGAGGCTGATGCCCACCGCCTCCCGCACAGAGAGCTTTCCTTTTTTCTCAATATATTTCTTCAGGGTGATGCCGTCCACTAACTCCATGACGATAAAATGCATCCCCTGGTCCTCGCCCACGTCGTAAATGCCCACGATATTCGGATGGGACATACAGGCGATGGCCTGGGCCTCCTGTCTGAATTTCGTGACAAATTTGGTATCCTCGCAATATTCGCTCTTTAAGACCTTCACCGCCACAAAGCGGTTCAGCCTGTGGTCCTTGGCACGGTACACATCCGCCATGCCGCCCGCGCCGATCTTCTCGATCACCTCATAGCGGTTGCCAATCAGTGTTCCAATACTAATCATTCTCTACCTCCATTCTCAGAGTGAAAAACGGCTCTGCTCCCCTTTAGATCTGAATCAGAATCACGCTGATATTATCCTTTCCCCCTGCCTCATTGGCCTGCTTCACTAACTCCTGGCCGGCCTGCATGAGATTATCCCTGTGTCTCAATATATTCTCTATCCGCTGGTCCTCCAGCATATTTGTCAGTCCGTCTGAACACAACAAAAGCACGTCCCCCTGTCTCACTTCAATTTCAAAGCAGTCCGGCCGGACATACTCATCGGCTCCAAGGGCCCGTGTAATAATATTTTTATTGGGATGCGTGCGCATCTTGTCTTTCTGAATCTCCCCCGACTGGACCATCTCCTCGACCAGCGAGTGATCCACCGTGATCTGCCTGAGATTCTCCCTCATCTGATACAGGCGGGAATCCCCGATATTCACGATATAAGCGGACTCCCCGTCCACCGTGGCCGCCACCATGGTCGTACCCATCCCCGACAGCTCGACGTGCATCGCCGCCTTCCGGTAAATGGCCTGATTGGCGGTGGATACAGCCTCCTCAAAAACGCCTACCGGCGTCCGCTTCTCCGAGGACCGAATCTGCTTCGCGACCTCCTCCACGCACATCCTGGACGCCGTGTCGCCGGCCCTGTGGCCTCCCATGCCGTCAGCCACAATAAACAGATTTGGAAAACTCCCAACAGCATTTTCTTCACAGAACACGCAGTCCTGGTTGTTCCCCCGCACACGTCCCGTATCTGTTATGGAAAATGTATTCACAGTTTGACCTCCTCCGGGTTACTTTCGGTCTGGCTCAGATATTTCTTTCGTAACTGACCGCAGGCAGCGTCTATATCACTGCCCATCTCTCTTCTTATTGTAACATTTTTGTGGTATCTTTCAAGTGTTAATTTGAAGCGGTTTATATCTTCTTCCCTGGATCTCTTATTTTCCCTCTCCCTCACTTCGTTGAGGGGAATGAGATTGATGTGGCAGTTCATCCCCTCGCACCGCCTGGCGAGCTCCGCCGCGTGCTCCTCCCTGTCGTTGACGCCCCGGATCATGCTGTACTCAAAGGTGACGCGCCGTCCGGTGGCCCGGAAATAGTCCCGGCACGCCTCCATGACCTCGTCCATGGAATACCGCTTCGCGACCGGCATGGTCTGCCTGCGGATCTCGTCGTTGGGGGCGTGGAGGCTGATGGCGAGCGTAATCTGCAGCCCCTCTCCCATGAGCCGCCGGATCTCCGGCACCAGGCCACAGGTGGACACGGTGATGTTTCGCTGGCTGATATGCAGGCCCCCCTCGCAGGATAAGAGCCGGATAAACCGGATCAGATTGTCGTAATTGTCCAGAGGCTCCCCGGTGCCCATCACGACCACATTG
>CANRJU010000235.1 GCA_947631075.1 uncultured Lachnospiraceae bacterium | reverse complement strand
CCCGCCACTACGACGGCAAACAGGGTGGAAATAATCGTTCCCGTGTGAACGGCCTTTTCACTCTTAATCGCATAGAATTTCTGCACCATCTGCGGCAGTCCCCAGGTTCCCAGAGAAGTGAGGATTACCACACCCAGCAGATTCAGCGGATCCGGTCCGAAAAAGGACGCATACGCTCCCGGCATCACATCGCTCGGAACAGCGGCAAGCTCTTTTACCGCCGCCATAAATCCGCCGTGTCCGCTAAGCACCGCTGCGATCACTGCCACGATTCCAAAGAGCATGATGATGCCCTGAATCAGATCGTTGAGCGCCGTAGCCATGTAGCCGCCGACTATGACGTAAACTCCCGTGAGCACCGCCATCACGATAACGCAGACCTTGAAGTCCACATCGAACGCCATCCCGAACAGATAGGACAGGCCGTTATACACGGACGCCGTGTAGGGAATCAGGAAAATAAACGCAATCATGGACGCAGCCAGCCGGAGCGCCTGGCTGTCATACCGCTTGCCGAAGAAGTCCGGCATGGTCATGGATTTCAGATGCTTGGTCATGATCCGGGTTCGCCGTCCCAGAACCACCCACGCAATCAGAGAGCCTAACAGCGCGTTGCCGATGCCTACCCATGTGGAGGCCAGTCCGTACTTGTACCCGAACTGCCCCGCGTATCCCACGAATACCACCGCGGAAAAATAAGAAGTGCCGTAGGCGAACGCCGTCAGCCACGGTCCCACGGAGCGTCCCCCCAGAACGAATCCGCTCACATCCGTCGCGTGCTTGCGGGAGTAGACGCCCACGCCCACCATCACAGCAAAGAATACAATCAGTAATAAAATCTTAATAACCATTTTTTACATAATCCTCCTGCTTGTTTTGCGAAGCAAAATCCGAGCCCCATGGCGAGGAGAGGATTTTCCTCCTGCTTGTTTTGCGAAGCAAAATCCGATCCTCATGGCGAGGAGAGGATTTTCCTTCTGCTACTCGTATAGATATTTTATTTTACCATAACTTGAGGGGGAATGTAAAGCGAAAGAAATTTCTTTCATTTTTTGAAAGCAATTTCTTCCGCTTTATGAAATAGTGTATTTAGCTTTATATTTACTCCCATGTCTCTCCCGATCCGTCGGCCTGTCTCATGGTAATCTCCTGTTTTTTTCCATCCCTTCCATAGACGCTGAACCGATATTCGATCCGGGGCGACTCCTCGTCGTCCATCTCCTCCTTCTCATGAATAATGTGTTCCCGCAGCATTTTCTCCCTCTCGTCGTCCGTCACATCCCGCAGAAAAGAAATCTCCTGTGCCACGGAGACGCCCTGCAGCTTTTCCCCGCCGCCGGAAGGGACAAATCCGCAGGGCTCAGCTGTTATTTCCGTGTACAAAAGAAGATCCTTCGGCAAGTCCCGGTCCACCCGGTATGTTTTCTGGGACTTTTCAAAAGAAACGTCCGCGTGGCTGCGGGAAAAATCGGCAAACCGCACGACAGCCTTATCAATCAGTTCCGTGTCTGATAGCAGAGAAACCTTGCACTCCGCGATATCCGCCCCGTTCGTCACCATATAATTCATCACATATTCGCAGGCGATTCCCGCCAGATCCTGCTCCGGTATGTCCCCGCTGCAGCCGAGCGACAGATCGGCCGTGTAGCCGGACAGCTTATCCCCTCCCGCCTCGTACACAATCCGTTTTTCCTGGCTCACATTGATGCCTATGAGCTCGCACATACCCTCATACTTGTCAATCAGCTCTGTCGTCTGGCTCTCCGCAGATCTGCCGTCCTCACTTGGAGCGGCCTCCTTGGCGCCGCAGGCGCACAATCCGCACAGTCCCATCAGTACAGCCGCGCACAGGCACAAAATCCGGCCGCAGGCCCATTTCTTTTCTCTTTTCATCACAATCACGACTCCTTTCTCCTCATTATTTCTTCCATATCAATTTTCGCAAGCCTCCCCCCGATTACCCCGCAGGAGAGCGCAAACAGAATCAGCCACGCGGCGCCCGTCGCCAGAAGATACCTTGTATGGACAAGCACCATATTCCGCTGCAGGCTCAATGCAATCCCAAGTCCAGCCAATGTAATTCCGGCAATTTCCAGAAAATATCCCCGAAAAATCCTTCCCACGGTTCCGCCGTTCAAAAGCTGTATGCTGTAACGGTACATCCGCCGTTCAATTTTACTAATCAGTCCGGCGCAGAGAGAAAATAACTGAAACCCCAGCGCCACAAGCATCAGCGCCGTCAGAATGGCAACAGATTCCCTCGTCTCGCTCTGGAACAGCCATACCCCCGTCGTGGCATTATTCGCTATCACGGTAAACAGGCTCTCGCCCCGGTAGATGTCATTCACCTTTTTCTGCACCTCCACGCTCTGCACGCTCCCGACCTCCCCCGCCACGGCAAGGATGCCAAGAAGGCTTCTTGTGTCATTTTCCAGTGCGAACGACCGCATCTCCTCTGCCTCCGGCAGCTTTTCGAACGCGAGGAACGGGAGCACGATATCATAGTCCAGCACCGTGGGATAGCCGTCGTCCTCATTTGTCATTTCCGTAATAATTCTCATGTCCTTTTCCAGAATCCCCACGACGCGCGCCGTACACCGCGTGCCATAGGCCGTATAAAACGGAAATTTCTCTCCCACGGAAAAATAGGGGGCATAGGCGGCCCCTAACAGGACGGGAAACTCCCTCTGGTCCTTTGCTGCGCGAAATTCATCCGCCTCGAACAGACGCCCCGCCTGCGCCTTCAGGTTGTAATGCTCCACCGCGTTTTGGTCCATGCTGGCAAAGGACATGGCTATCTGCCGGACGCCGTCAATTTCCTCCATGTGCGGCTTCATGGCGGGGATGCTCTCAAAGCCATACTGGCTGTTCTGGAGAAACGGCTCATAATCCTCATCACCGAAATGCTCCCGGAGCGTGTCCTCGTCCATCCGGTTCACCATTTCCTTTGTATATGCCATATAGGTAAAATCATCCGTCTCCCTCAGCCTGCCAAGCGCCGCCTGCGCGTGAACATGAAACAGCGGATCCTCCTCCGCCTGTATCGCCCCGTCGAAGGAGCTCTCGGCGTCATTCAGCGTAAGGGTAAAATAGGACCAGTCTCCCTTGCAGGTCTGTATCCAGGAATCGCCGTTCATATTTACATAATAACCGGCAATCTGAACGAAAATCCAGAAAAACAGGGCGAACTGCACGGTCAGAATCCCATTTTTCACAAAGAGGCCCGCACGGGAGGGCGAGCGCGCCGGTTTTCTTGAAAACAGGCGGCTGATCAGCAGAATTGCCAGGCCAAAACCCAACGCCATGACAGCGGAAATCCCCATATCACGCCACCTAAGCTCCGCAAGAATTCCCGCGCGCCACAGGGCAAACGCGGTCACGCAGGCCATCGCCACAGCGGGAATAACCGCCTTTAGCCAGGAAAAAAGCAGGCATCCGGTCATCTCCGTCCCGGTGCAGCCGAGAATCCACATTCCCAATAAGCGCTGCCTGCGGTACTCGGTCCAGAACATCATGCAGGAAACGGCGGCCAGCACAAATGAGAAAATAACGGCAGCATATATTAAGATTCATCACCCGCTCTGTCCCCTCAGGCTCCGCATCCCCCACGCTGATAGAGCGGTGCATCGCCGGTTCTTCTCCTGTCACCTTGTCCCCCCACCTCGCGCGAAACGCGTCACAGGCGGCGCGGACTTCCTCCTCCCCGCCGTCCACCATATAGGTCCCGTCGGCCCCGCACAAAGACACGACCGCTCCCAGAGGAACAAACGCCATAGAATCCAGGCGCGACCGGGATCTTTTTCCCAGAACGCCCACCACCCGGTACTCCGCGCCCGAGAGCTCCAGCCACTTCTGCCCCTCTTTCGTCACGGCATTTTTCAACAGCTCCTCCCCCGCCACTACAATCCTCTCATCCGACCGGCTCTCCTCGGAAGTAAAAAATCGTCCCTCGCGGAGCGAGGGCAGCTCCGCCTCGTCGTCAAACGCCGCTCCTCTGAAATCGGTCGTTTCCGAGAGCCCCATCCGATATACCAGACAGCCCCGGCAGGGATTTTCCCGCAGCCACGCGAGCATCTCCTCCTCGTCCCCCAAACCGGAAACCGTTATATTATAGGCATTTTCCGTATAATACCCACGGCTCAGCTTCTCATTCTGCTCTCTGGAATACCGGCCGGAAGTAATCATGATGGAACTTATTGTCAGGAAAAAGAATGTCAGAAAAAGCGTTGCGTATCCCTTTCTGATCCGCATATGTCACCGCCTCCTTTTTTGTATCCATATTGGCATCCGTATGATTTTATGTATATTATATATCGTTTTACTTCGTCTGTCAATGTATTTATTTAGATGAGGATTCATGCTGATGCTACTGGAAACAGCAGAATGATTTACGAAATGATTTATCATAGAACTTTTATGGGATTATTTGATAAAAATGATGTGTAACATAAAAGGCTACCCTCTACTGCCAATAGGGGATAGCCTGAAATCCGTTTGATTTGATTTTTAAACTGATTATTGTTTCCGATTGAACAACCGTCGGA
>CANRJU010000234.1 GCA_947631075.1 uncultured Lachnospiraceae bacterium | reverse complement strand
CTTTCCGTATGCCTTTTTTCCTCCTCCCTTTTTGTACGCCCTAACGCGTACATAATACTTCTTTCCCTTTTTCAGCTCCTTGATTGTTGCAGATGACTTATACTTTCCAAAGGATTTTGTCTTTTTCTTTTTCGTAAATTTTTTATTCCGTGCATATTGGAGCTGGAATCCAGACACGCCTAATTTCCAATTCCACGCAACAAACATCGCTTTCTTTTTACTATTTCTTACAGTCAGGCCGGATACTCTGCCCGGCTTTTTCAACTTTGTCTTTGTTTTTGTCTTAGATGGCTTAGGCGTGGCTGACGGCGTTTCCTCCTTCTCATTTTCAGATGGTTCAGGAGTGACGGACGGCGTTTCCTGTGTATCAGAAGATGTGGCCGATGCCACCACAACCTCACATTTTTTCTGAACATTTTCATCCATTAAAGATTTTACTGTAATATAAGCCGTTCCAGCGCTTTTCGCCTCAACAATTCCATCTTCTGTTACAGAAACTATATTTTCATTACTTGATTCATAACTCACAGATGAAAGTGTGACATTATCCGGTACAACCTTTGCTTCCAGATATTTTTCTTCTCCGGGCTTCATTGTCAGCTTTTCCTCTACTGTTATTGATTCCGGATAAACAATATTGTTTGTAAACTTAGCTGTATATTTCTGATTTTCTGTGACAATAATCGGATATTCTTTTTCTTCTGAAATAAGATTATTATCTTCATCATACCAGCCAAGGAATGAATTATTCTCATCTACAACAGCCGACAGCACAACGCAATCTCCATAGGATAAATTTTCAAATGAATCTGCTGTCCCTACTCCTTCTACATCTACTTTGACAGAAAATTCTCCTAATTCATCTCCCGTAAGTTCCTCTGACACTTCTACGATTTCTCCCTCGCTGTCCTTCAGCTCGATCTTTGAAACTCCTTCATCGGAAGAAATCTCCGAAGTATATCCCACATTCTCCTGAATCGGAACAGTTTTATATATAACTCTTTGATATTCTCCGCTATCTGCATCCTCCTCTGCCAAAATATAATCCATAGTTCCATTCCCATTTCCGGTCAGAGAAATAGAATAGTTCTTATTGCCCGGAATCCAGAATTGTTTAGAGTCCCCATTCACAGAGAGATTAACACTATCTCCCTCGTTATCTGATACAATTTCATTATTCACAATTTGACCTACTACTTCTCCATCTTCATTACAAATGGATACATCAACTGGACAATTTACAATTCCATGTTTAATCTTCCTTGGTTTTACGATATCATCTGCGTCTAAACTATTCATAGCTGCCAAATAGGTTTCTGATAAATGAGCCCATTCAAAGTTGGAATCCAACTTTTGATTGACAATAAAATACGATACTGTATATTGCCCCAAAAAGCCATATTGTCCTGCAAGCGCCATTGCTATACATACATAGGATAATTTCTCATATACTGGATTCTCACACTCATGATATCCTAAAAAATAAGTATATAAACCTTTAAGGTTAAACATAAAATCAATCGGCTTGTATCCTATTGGTTGAAAATAATACCTTTGAACAGTTGGAACACTTTGAGCAACAAAATTCACATAGTCACTAACTGTTTTCATTCCATTCGGATAAGGTTTATAGCTATCATATGGGCGATAATCTTCAAACTTATCCTGTAAATTTTCCAAGTAAGAATCATACCACTTCTCATTATCTGTACTAGCACTTGGCAAAACATACGTAATGCCATATCTTCCATAATTCCAATTCTTCGATAGCATCACCTTAGTAACAAAATCCTCTGGATTCACAATGCTAAATATCCCGTCATATTTTGATGCCGTTCTTTCAGATGACGATGTAGAATTAGGCGTTGCAAAGGAATAATCGAACAAATTTTCCGGATCAGCTAAAATATCCTCACCTTGATCAAGAATTTTCTTTCCCAGTAAATTCGCAACTGCTGCTCCTCTGCTATGCCCAGTTACAATAATTTTAACCTGTTTTCCATTCTCTCCTATGCCTTCCTTTTCAATATATTTCTTTAATGCTTCATATGCGACATCTGCTCCCTTCTGAAATCCTTTATGCGTATCTCCCAAACCCGGATCAAAATTATCCACCCATTCCATCTTATATGTACCACGCATTACTGCCAATACAATATCTGTTTTCTTTCCATCCAGCATTATCGTCTTATTTGCCAGGCTATAACATATACTGTCACCCTTCATGTCACCATAAGATTCGCCATAAAAATAATCCATCTTTTCCATCAATTTATTAAAACCCTTATTTTCATCATAGGCAACTGTAGATAAAACCGAGCAGAATTTGGCTATTGAATGATTGTATTCCTTGGAAGAATTTTTCAATTCTTCTTCATCAAATTTAACCCCTATTTTCCCTTCCCAAAGTTTTTTGTCCTTGTCTTTACTGGTATATTTAATGTCAAAATCATATTTACGAGCAGACTCAACATCTCCTGCACCTTCAACTGTTTCATTTTTATCGCCACCTATAAATTTCTCCTCCGGCTCGCTCGTATACAAAAACTTTGAATCCTTTTTCACACGGATTACAGGGCGGATACCGCGTTCATATGTAGGTGTATTAACCGCATCCATTACACCTCTCTGAACATGAACTGCTCCGTTGGTTTGTACAGCCTTAGCATAAGCCATTCCGTAGTAATAATAAGGATGTCCTCGCAAAAACCATATAGAAGCAGGCTGGTTTTCATTCACATAAGAAGTAGTATAAGCGATCCTTGTTGTATTTCCGTCAAATCCATATTCAGAATCCATCACTTCGTCCTCATCTAGTAGCCAGACCCTATCTCTTGTTTCTGTTAAAACATATTCTTTTGAACTGCCTGTTAAATCAATCTTACTATAATCAATATCCCTACTTACAACAAGGGACTCTATCAGGTCATTCTTTTCCTCCGCAAATGCCATTTCAATAAAATCACTATTCAACCATTTTCTTATATCAGCATCGCTCCAGCATTCAACCGCCCAATTGTGATAGCTTCTCCACTCTAATATTTTTTCAGATAATAAAAGATAAGAATCTCCTTCATCCTTCAAAACTCTCCACTGAATTGGCATATCTTTAAAATATGCACCTTTATGATATATGCCATCATAATATCCCGCAGGTTTATAGACATAATGGCAACCTTGCTCATATAACGAATTATCCTCAAATTCATATTGTGAAAGAACTTCCAGTTCTTCCTCATCTGTCACTTTCTTCTGAACATAATTTCCAAACCACACATAAGAATATTCCGTAGTTGCTTCCTCTTGTGTATTATTTTCCTGCGCCTTAACGGTGCGGCCGTAACTACCTTCACTATAACCGATTCCTATAATCAGTGAAAAGCACAGCCATATTGACAAAATTCTCTGGTTCAATCTTTTCATTTTCACAACATCCTTCCATTTTACTTTTTGTATAGTTGTTATTTCCTAATCTTCACTTTCTTTATTTCGCTCCATCCACCATAGATTTTCTCCCCTAGTGATTTCTTATAGGCTCTGACGCGTACATAGTATGTTTTGCCTCCCTTTTGATTCAAAAATGTTATTTTCAATAACGTCATACTATAATCCTAACAAAAATCAACCTTCCTTTTTGGGGTTTGAATTGAATCATTTCTTTCTTTTTATTAGCCTCTTTAATTGCTTTTTTTATTGCTTTTCCCTTAAGCCTTACCCGTTTATCACCTTTATTTTCATAAATCTTATAAAATTTTGTTTTTGCTGTGATTTTATAAACTCGCTTTTGTTTTTTCAGGGTTTCATCTGCCGATTCTAGTATTCCCCTTGTTACCAGTTTCTTTGTACTTAATGAATAATTATCATCTGGCTGATACACTCCAGCTTCGTCAGCAAATACTTTTTTTACATTCTGAAATGATATACCACATACCAGCATTGCCATCATTAAAATAATACTCATTATTTTTCTCTTCATTTTTTCTACTTCCTCGTATTATAAAGTAGTAGTGTTTATAGACCCTCTCCAAGGTCTGTGTGCTATACTGTTTAAGATACTGTGGATTGGTACATTTCTCCTACCACTCGATGGTTAAAGAAAGGCTCCAGCCACAGTCTCTTTGTACAGTTGTTGATCAGTTAGATACCGCATGACGGTTTATTTAGAACGAGGTTACAAGCGCAAAGAGCTCTGTGGTCCTAAACAGTATCAAATCTATTACGAAGGAGTATTCTTATGATCTATGTTGGAATTGATGTCGCTAAGGATAAGCACGACTGCTTCATCACAAACTCAGACGGAGAAGTCCTTTTTAAGGCTTTTACCATCCCAAACAACCGGCAGGGGTTTGATGACCTGTTTCAGAAAATCCACTCTTTATCTCCTGATCTGTCCAAGATAAAAGTAGGGCTGGAAGCCACTGGACATTACAGCTGCAACCTGCTCGGCTTTCTCCTTGACAAAGGTCTACCCACCTGTGTCATCAACCCGCTTCACACAAATCTTTTCAGAAAAAGTCTCAGCCTTAGAAAGACGAAAACGGATAAGGTCGATGC
>CANRJU010000233.1 GCA_947631075.1 uncultured Lachnospiraceae bacterium | reverse complement strand
CAAAATGGCGGCGGGGCTGACTCTCCCCGCGGAGAATATTGACGAGCTCTCCCGGCGGCTGAACGAGCAGGCGACGCTGACGGAGGAGGATTTTTGCCCTGAGGTGCGGATCGACGCCGCTATGCCGATCGGGTTCGCGACGGAGCGGCTCGTGGAGGAGCTGAATCGGCTGGAACCCTTCGGGACCGGCAATCCCAAGCCTGTTTTCGCGGAGCAGCACTTTAAGATCCGCCGGGCGAGGCGGCTGGGAAAAGAGGGAAATATCCTCAAATTCCGGGTGGAAAATGACCGGAACTCCCAGATTGACGCCCTGCTGTTCTGGGAGGCAGACCGGTTCGATGAGTTTGTGAGGGAGATATGGGGGGAGCGGGAGCTGTCCCGGATGTATGAGGGGCGGGAGAACAATCTGGACGTGGCGTTTACCTATTATCCGATGGTGGACGAGTACCAGGGCATGAAAAATATCCAGATTCAGATTCTGAATTATTGCCATGTGCCGCGGTAAAAGCGCGAAAATAATATTTTCACATGTCAAACTGTGCCGGAGCGTCACCGTTTTTCTCCATCGCATTGTCGCGTAAACGCTCCGGAATGAAAATAATGTATGGAGGTATGAGATATGATAGAGATCAGCTGCTGCATGATTGTAAAAAATGAGGAGGACCGGCTGGCGCGGTGCCTGGACAGTATCGCGGATCTGATGGATGAAATTGTCATCGTGGACACGGGCTCGTCGGATAAGACCAAGGAAATCGCGGCGCGGTACACCGACCGGATCTATGATTTCGTGTGGATCGACGATTTTTCCGCCGCCAGGAATTTTGCCTTTTCCAAGGCGACTAAGGACTATATATACTCGGCGGACGCGGATGAGGTCGTGGACGCCGAGAACCATCAGCTGTTTCGGGAGTTGAAAAAGGTGCTTCTGCCGGAAATCGACATCGTTCAGATGCGTTACGGAAACCAGCTCTCCCACGGCACCGCCTACAATTTTGACGAGGAGCTGCGTCCCAAGCTCTTTAAGCGGCTGCGGCAGTTCATCTGGACGGAGCCGATTCACGAGATGATCCGCTTAGATCCGATCATCTATGACTCGGATATCGTGATCGGGCACTATCCGGGCGAGAACCACGCCAAGCGGGATTTTGCCGTGTTCCAGAAGCACATCCGGGGCGGGCTGCGGCTCTCCAAGCGCCTGCACCACATGTACGCGATGGAGCTGTACATATCCGGAGACGACGAGGACTTTCTGGAGGCGGAGCCCTTCTTCGCGCTCACGGCGATCGATCCGGAGAGGAGCTTAGATGAAGTAAAAGAAGCGGTGTGCATCGTGTGCCGGGCGGCGCGGATCCGGGGGGACGTCCACCAGCTATTGAAGATGTCGCTCAAGGACCTGCTCACGGAGGGCTCGGCGGAGATGTGCTATGAGCTGGGCGAGTATTTCTTCGGCAAGGAGGATTACGCGGAGGCAGCCATGTGGTATTACAACGCCGCCCACGAGACGCCGAGCATTTTAAATATACACACCTCGACGGACTGGCCCAAGGAGCGGTTTGCCCAGTGCCAGAAAATTTTGAGCGAGAGTGAATGACGCTCGCCGCGCGTTTTGAAAAAAAAGTTGCTGAAATGTGCGGTTTCGTGTATAATAAATGCGTATGTGCGTTTTGCAAATAAGAAAATCCCGAAAGTACGGGACTCTAAGGAGGAATGGCTATGGTAACAGCAGTAGTGGGAGCCAACTGGGGCGATGAGGGAAAGGGCAAGATCACGGATATGCTGGGTGAGGAATCCGACATCATCGTGCGCTTTCAGGGCGGAAGCAACGCCGGACACACCATTGTCAACGACTATGGAAAGTTCGCGCTTCACATTCTCCCATCCGGCGTATTTTACAATCATACTACCAGCGTGATTGGCAACGGAGTAGCGCTGAACATCCCGGATCTGTTCAAGGAGATTCAGGGAATCGTGGACAGGGGCGTTCCGATGCCGAAGATCAGGGTCAGCGACAGGGCCCAGATTGTCATGCCATATCATATTTTATTCGACCAGTACGAGGAAGAACGTCTGGCAGGGAAGTCCTTCGGCTCCACTAAGTCCGGCATCGCGCCATTCTATTCCGATAAATACGCAAAGACAGGAATCCAGGTGTCGGAGCTTTTTGACGAGGAGCTCCTGCGAGAAAAGCTGGAAAATATATGCGAAAAGAAAAATGTGCTGCTAGAGCATCTCTACCACAAGCCGTCCCTGGACGTAGACGAGCTGATGGACACATTAGCGGAGTACCGCAGGATGGTCGAGCCCTATGTGTGCGACGTGTCCGCCTATCTGTACGAGGCGGGCAAGGAGGGAAAGCGGATTCTGTTAGAGGGGCAGCTCGGCTCGCTGAAGGATCCGGACCACGGCATTTATCCGATGGTCACATCCTCGTCCACGCTGGCGGGATACGGCGCGATCGGCGCGGGCGTGCCGCCCTATGAGATCAAGAGGATTGTCACCGTTGTGAAGGCTTATTCCAGCGCCGTGGGCGCGGGCGAGTTTGTCAGCGAGATTTTCGGCGACGAGGCCGACGAGCTGCGACGCCGGGGCGGGGATGGCGGGGAGTACGGCGCCACCACGGGACGCCCCCGCAGAATGGGCTGGTTCGACGCCGTGGCAAGCCGCTACGGCTGCCGCGTCCAGGGAGCGACGGAAGTGGCGCTCACGGTATTAGACGTGCTGGGGTATCTGGATGAGCTGCCGGTGTGCGTGGGCTATGAGATCGACGGAAAGGTGACCAGAGATTTCCCCACCACGAGAGATCTGAAAAAGGCAAAGCCGGTGTACGAGGTGCTGCCGGGTTGGAAGAGCGAGATCCGAGGCATTACCGAGTACGAAAAGCTCCCGGAGAACTGCCGCCGCTACATTGAGTTTATTGAAAAAGAGCTGGAGGTGCCGGTCAAGATGGTATCCAACGGACCGGGACGCCACGAGATTATTCATCGATAAGATTATAGTGTAAAATGCTCCGCAGCAGATGGCGGAGTATTTTTTTTGAAAAAATTAAAATTTTTTGTTAGGTTTTGTCCTTCTGATGCGTTTTATATAGTATAGGGGGGAAAAGATGGAGGGAGGCATATGAGGAGCGAAAACAACGATTCGGAAAAAGTGAGTCGGCTGTTCAGACGCTATGCCGTGCTGATTCATAATGTTACGTTGAGTATTCTGCATTCGGAGGAGGACGCTGAGGATGCGGATATCCATGTATGGGAGAAGGTCATGCTCTGTCTGGATGAAATAACCGATGTGGACAGCCAGGAGACAAAGGCTCTGCTCATCACGATGGCAGAGCGCACGGCGATTGACATGTACCGCCGGAGATGCAAGAGGATGGAGATGGAAGTGTCTCTGGAGCGCTATGAAGTGGAGACCTATTACTCCACAAGCGACATGGAAATGGAAAATTTGGAAACGGAACTTTGGATGCGCAGCCTGCCGAAGCAGTACGCGGACGTAGTGGTCATGCATTACATAGCCGGTATCTCCCAGAGAGAGATCGCGAGGATGCTCGGGATCAGCGAGGGGGCGGTGAATATGCGCATGTCAAGGGCAAGAAAAATGTTGAAAGAAAGGTGGGACCACGATGTCTAAGAGAATGGATGAGGAAGAATTTGATGAGGAAAAGATGAGGGAGGCCGTAAAGCGGTACGTCAGAGCGGAGATGGATCTGCTGGATAAGAAGAATATCATACGGGAACCGCTCCCGGACTCCAGGCGGTATCGGAGAAGATTGAACCGGGTCTTCCGCAAATACGGATTTCGGGTTCCCGGAACGGAGAGGAAGCCGGGGTATCGGTACCGCGTCGCCTTCGCGACGGTGGCGGCGTGCTTTAGTCTGCTTTTTGCGGTCACGGTGGGAGCCAAGGTTCTCGGAATCCATCCATGGGAATATATGAGTTCGCATGTTTCCGGTATTGAGATGGAACATAGAAGTTATCAGAAACCGTCGGATGATACGGATTCGAACAGCGTAAAGAAGCGGATCAGCGATGAGCCACTGTATGTGCCGAGCGGGCTGAAGGAGACGGAGAGGACAAAAGGGGATACGGTATTGATGGTGGCATGGCTTGCTGATAAAGAGAGCGGTATACAATATTCCAGATATGAGATTACTGAAGGGATGAGTTTTAGTGTGGACGATGAGTGTGACATCGAGAAGCAGATAGCAGTTGCCGGATATGTCGGCACATATCGTGAAAAGAGCAAAGAAAAAAGGTACTGGATTGTCTGGGACGATGCAGACTATGTACATCATCTTAATGCCACAGACATTCCCAATGCAAAGGAGGAGCTGCTGAGGATGGCAGCGAGTATGTACGAGGAGTAGGAGTTTTGAGAGAAGATAACAAGTCCTGTTCTGTGGGTTGCCACAGCACAGGCTTGAAATAAAGAAAGGAGGGGATGAGAGACATTTGACATAGGACAACATTAGTATGTATTATGTAGCGGGTATAAAAAATAATTAGAAAAGTTCAAGTTAAAGGGGGAATTACCATGAAAAAGTTTTTAGCAGGCATAGTATCTTTTGCGCTGGTGGCGGGGA
>CANRJU010000232.1 GCA_947631075.1 uncultured Lachnospiraceae bacterium | reverse complement strand
CGGCAACAAAAACGGGAGCTCCCTGTGGGAAAACCGGCTGTTCATCCCCTATTCCACTCTGCCGGCAGATGTAGAAAAACAAATTTACTGGGGCGATCCGGGGCTGAACTTCTTGCTTTATAATCGGGACGGCTCCATGAAGCAGGATATCAAGGTCATAGAGAAAAACGCGGATCAGTTCCTGAAAAAATGCCACGTCGAAAGAATCGGGAAAAACGAGGTCGAGGATATAAGCCAGTATATCATAAATAGTTTGTCCGGGCTTGCTGTCATGGCGGTGCTGGGATATCTCGTCACGCTGATCCACTCGGTCAATATCCTGATGTACTGGATCCGGAAGATGCGCTTTGAGATCGGGCTTCGGAAGGCGTGCGGCTATACCAACGGAAAGCTGTTCGGGATGCTGTACAAAGAAATACTGGGGATGTGCCTGATTTCCGCGGCCGTGGCGCTGCTGGCGCAAAAGGCGGCGGGCCTGGTCATGGAAAAGGCAGGGAGCCTTTATTTCATAATGTCCCGGTGGAACTTTTTGACGGCTGTTCTGATCTGCGTGGGCTCGGCGCTTCTCATTCTTTTGGTTGCCTTTAAAAGGCTGGCTTCCATACAGCCGATTGAAATCGTGAGGGGGGGATTGAAATGCTTTTGAAAAAAATGAGGTCGCATGCCTTCTCGAATTTTTTCATCTGCCTCCAGTTAGCGGCCCTGTTTGCGTACTGTCTGGTGGAGATGGCGACGATTCAGAGCACTTTCTGGATCGACACGGAGATAAAGGCCCGGCTGGGGGATTCATACGGCCGCATCGTACAGTTAGATGTGGATAGTGAAACAGACTACGGCGATTTTGAGAAGATGCGCGGGGAGCTGATCGAGTCCGGGGCCTGCGAGGAGATATGCTGCTACCACACTGGCGGATCCATTTATGCGAAGGACGGCGCCGAATACAACCTGACAGAGGTCAGCGATGGGATGCAGCAGCTTCTGCAGCCGGAGCTCTCGGAGGGGCGTTTTTTTGAAAAAAAGGATTTTGCCTCTGGGGAAACGGCTGTCGTCGCGGGGGCGGAGATTGCGGAAAAGTATGGGCTGGCGGTGGGAGACGACCTGGCCGACCGCGGCTTTGAAGAAGGGGGACGGGTAATCGGCGTTCTGAAAGAGGGCCAGCGGTGGTTTTTCGGAAATCTGGACAGCGCGCAGTGCGTCCTGCTGGACAATCAGATCGTGCGGTACTCCCCCGAGGAGCATGTGCGGCTTGTGTACTACGGAATCGTGGACAGGGAGGAGGATGTGCAGAACGCCGTTAAATCCGTGTCCGAAGCTGCCAAAAAATACGGGATCACGCTGTCCGCTACTCCACTGAGACAGATCTTACAGCAGAATCTGGACCAGACGGTCCGCGGCAACATCTCCTGGATCGCGCTCGCCCTGCTCATCGTGGTCATGATCGCCGTGGGGACGGCAATTCTGATCTATGCGAGAATCCAGGAGCAGGGGCGGGAAATCGGAATATACATGGCGTTCGGCTATGGCAAAGGAAAAATCATACAGTCCCAGGCGGCAGAAATCGGACTGGTCAGCGCCGCGGCCTTCGCTGTGGCCTATGGAGCCGCGCGGCTGTTCATAGGAAACGGACAGACAGAACTGTTTAACGCAGTCTGCATTACGGGCGAGAGCGTGGAATTATGGATGGCAGGCATTGTGCTCGGCATTATGCTGATCATGCTGGCGCCCTCTATCTTCATGATCACGCTCGGAATCCTGCGGATGCAGCCTGCAGAACTGATTGGAGGGAAAGAATAATGGCATTGATAGAGCTCAAAAATATAGAAAAAATATATGGAAAGGGAGACAGCGCCACGGTGGCGCTCACCGGTGTGAACCTGAAAATCGAGCCGGGGGAGTTCTGGTCCATCATGGGGCCGTCCGGTTCGGGCAAGTCCACCCTGCTCAACATTCTCGGGTGCATGGACACGGCGACCGAGGGGGAATATGTGCTGAAGGGACAAAATGTGAACAAAATGGACCAGAAGCAGATGAGCCGGGTTCGGAACGAGGTCGTCAGCTTTGTCTTTCAGCATTTTGCCCTTCTGAATGATTATACCGTGTATGAAAATATCGAGCTTCCCCTGAACTGCCGGAGGATGTCCGCCAGGGAGAAAAAGGAGAAGATCGAGTACTACATGTCGCGCCTGGGAATCGAAAAATTATATAAGAAAAGACCGACGCAGATATCCGGCGGCCAGCAGCAGCGGGTGGCAATCGCCCGCGCGCTTGTCACCGAGGCGGATCTCATACTGGCGGATGAGCCGACCGGGGCGCTGGACCAGAAGACGGGGCGGGAGCTGCTGGCGCTTCTTAAGGAGATCAACAGCGAGGGAAGGACAATACTGCTCGTAACACATGATCCGACTGTGGCAAAGACAGCGGGGAAGCAAATTTTAATTGAAGATGGACATGTAGCGGAGGTGGGGTGATGGAGAATGAGCTGCAGTTTTGGTTTGGGCGAAAACTGTTTGAATTACCGCAGGCGGGAAGAATAGCTTATTAGAAAATTATTTTTGTGGACAAACTCGGGCAAAATGGTTATAATAGGGAAAGATAATAGTAGAAGGAGTGTACGAAGGAATGAAACAGAAAATCATCGATTTCTTTTCCAGAATGAAAAATGATGAGCATCGTGTTTTTGAAATCACCATGTTTTCTATAAGCAGCGTTTTGTCCGTCTGCGTTCTCGTGGGCGTGATCGCGCTTGCCGTATATCTGATTCCCGGCGACCGGGACGATATCACCGAGGAGGAGGCCAACGCCAATTCTGTTGTGAGCCAGAGCTCGGTCACCGTGACGGAGAAGCCGGAGGAGACGCCGCAGGGAGATACCTTTATTCATGAGGATGACGCGTCGGAGATTGACGAGGAGTTAAAGACCAGCGACCACGCGTTTACGACGACGACCGTGAACCTCCGGGCGGAGGCGTCCCTGACGGCGGACGTCGTCACGAAAGTGCCTTCCGGCTCCCGGGTGAAGCTGCTGGGGCTGACGGAGGACGATGAGTGGATGCAGGTAGAGTACAAGGGCATCCAGGGGTACATCAAGGCGATGTATCTGTCGGTGAAGAAGCCGAAGCCGTTAGCTACGGTGGCGCCGACAGCCACGCCGGAGCCGACGATGACACAGCCGACAGCCACACCGGCGCCGACGCCTACAAAGAAGCCGAGAAAGACCAAGAAGCCGAAGAAAACGCCGGAGCCATACGACGAGCCGGAGG
This sequence comes from uncultured Lachnospiraceae bacterium, assembly GCA_947631075.1. Taxonomy (GTDB): domain Bacteria; phylum Bacillota; class Clostridia; order Lachnospirales; family Lachnospiraceae; genus Eubacterium_F. Next base: position 1,333 of record CANRJU010000232.1, on the reverse strand, counting down.
AGCCGGATTATACGGAGGAGCCGGACATCACGGCGGAGCCCACCGAGGTTCCCACGGAGCCGCCTACGGAGAAACCCACGGAAAAGCCAACTGAGAAGCCTACGGAGAAACCGACCGAGAAGCCCACGGAGCCGCCTGCCACTACAGAGACGTCGGGAGGCGCTGCCCAGAATGAGGCGCCTGCTTCATGAGCCAGGAGAGAGGGATCAGAATGGAGATTGACATGGAACAGCTGACGCCGATGATGCAGCAGTATCTGGAGACAAAAGAACAATATAAGGACTGCATTCTCTTTTACCGGCTGGGGGATTTCTATGAGATGTTCTTTGACGACGCCCTGTGCGTCACAAAGGAATTAGAGCTCACCCTGACCGGTAAGAGTTGCGGATTGAAAGAGAGGGCACCCATGTGTGGTGTCCCATTTCATTCTGCGGAGGGATATATCAACCGCCTGGTGGAAAGGGGCTACAAGGTGGCCATCTGCGAGCAGATGGAGGACCCGAAGCTGGCCAAGGGACTTGTGAAGCGGGAAGTTATCCGCATCGTGACGCCGGGAACCAACAGTTTTACGAGCGCTCTGGATGAGAGCCGGAACAATTACCTGATGGGCATCGTCTCTCTGGAGGGGGATTTCGGGCTCTCCGCGGTGGACGTCACCACGGGCGAGTACGTTCTGACCGAGGTGGACAACTTGGGAAAACTGTTGGATGAAGTAAATAAATTTATGCCGTCCGAAATTATCTGCAACGACGCTTTTTACATATGCGGCGCGGATCTGGCCGATCTGAGCGACCGGCTGGGCATCGTGATTTCGGCGCTGGATCCCCGGTATTTTGACAGGGACACCTGCGTGAAAGCCCTGTGCCGGCATTTTCACGTCTCGGCGCTGGAGGGGCTGGGGCTGTCCGACTACTCCATCGGGGTGACGGCGGCCGGGTGTGTCATGCAATATCTGGAGGAGACGCAGAAGTGCTCGCTGGCGCACATTTCCAGCCTAAGGCCCTATCAGACCGGGAAGTACATGCTCCTAGACCGCAGCACGAGGCGCAATCTGGAATTGGTGGAGACGCTGCGGGAAAAGCAGAAAAAAGGGTCGCTCTTGTGGGTGCTCGACAAGACAAAGACGGCGATGGGGGCCCGCAAGCTGCGGAGCTATCTGGAGCAGCCGCTGATTGACAGGGGGCAGATTGAGCGCCGCTACGACGCCATTGAGGAGCTGAACCAGAATGTCATTACAAGGGAGGAGATGCGGGAGTACCTCAACCCGGTGTACGATCTGGAGCGTCTGCTCAGCAAAATCAGCTATAAGACAGTGAATCCGCGGGACATGATC
>CANRJU010000231.1 GCA_947631075.1 uncultured Lachnospiraceae bacterium | reverse complement strand
CAGAGCTTGAGAAGATCAAGGCGATGAACCCCAAGGGGATTATTTTGACAGGCGGGCCGAACAGCTGCTATGAGCCAGGCGCGCCGACTTACACGAAAGAACTGTTTGAGCTTGGGATTCCGATACTCGGGCTGTGCTACGGCGCGCAGCTGATGCAGCTCGTGCTCGGCGGCGAAGTGAAGCACGCCCCGGTGCGCGAGTACGGGAAGATCGAGGTGACAGTCGACCGCTCCTGCAAATTGTTTGAGAATGTGTCGGAGAAGACGATCTGTTGGATGAGCCACAACGATTACATCGCGAAGATCGCGCCGGGGTTCCGCGTCACCGCGCACACGGCGGACTGCCCGGTCGCGGCGGCGGAAAATGAGCAGCAGAAGCTCTACGCGATCCAGTTCCACCCGGAGGTGTTACATACGCAGGAAGGCACAAAGATGCTGGAAAACTTTGTACTGCGTGTCTGCGTGGATTCGTCTGTGGCAGCGGTCCTGCTCGCGAAAGCGGTCGGCGAACAGCTGACCTGTGTGTTCGTGGATCACGGGCTACTGCGCAAAAACGAGGGGGACGAGGTGGAGGCAGTGTTCGGCCCGGACGGCCCGTACCGCCTGAATTTTATCCGTGTGAACGCGCAGGAGCGTTTTTACAAAAAACTGGCCGGCGTTTCCGAGCCGGAAAAGAAGCGCAAGATTATCGGCGAAGAGTTTATCCGTGTCTTTGAGGAAGAGGCAAAGAAGATCGGCGCAGTCGATTTTCTTGTACAGGGAACCATCTACCCGGACGTGGTAGAGAGCGGGCTCGGCGGCGAATCGGCTGTGATCAAGTCGCACCATAATGTGGGCGGCTTGCCGGACTATGTGGACTTTAAGGAGATCATTGAGCCCTTACGTGATCTGTTCAAGGACGAAGTGCGAAAAGCCGGTCTGGAGCTCGGCATTCCGGAATATCTGGTCTATCGTCAGCCGTTCCCCGGCCCGGGACTCGGAATCCGCATCATCGGCGAGGTGACAGCGGAGAAGGTACGGATCGTGCAGGATGCAGACGCGATCTACCGTGAGGAGATCGCCAACGCGGGACTCGACCGGAGCATTGGGCAGTATTTTGCGGCGCTCACCAACATGCAGAGCGTCGGTGTGATGGGCGACGAGCGCACCTACGATTACGCGGTGGCGCTCCGCGCAGTGAACACGATCGACTTCATGACGGCCGAGGCTGCGGAGATTCCGTTTGAGGTGCTTCAGAGGGTGATGAGTCGGATCATCAATGAGGTGAAGGGCGTGAACCGCGTGCTTTATGATCTCACGAGTAAGCCGCCAGGAACGATCGAGCTTGAATAGTAAACAGAGAACCGGAAAGCCGCATAAATACTTGCTTTTGAATTCTGGGAGGGCAAACATGTTATTGGAAGAATTTGACCCTACATACGATGCCATTATTAATCCTGAAATGATCGTTTCTCGGATCGATCATTTTCCGGAAGTGACGGTATCATGCTTCTCGAAACATCTGTTTGAGAGTGTTCTTTCCCTGTTTGATGCGGAGAAGATTGCGGAAATTCAGTCAACCGTAGGGCCGAATCCGGTTTATCAAGTTGAATATAAAGGAAAAACGTTTGCGCTGTTTCAGTCCTACGTAGGCGAACCGCTTTGCGTCGGTCAATACGAAGAATTGATGGCCATGGGAAGCAGGCGGCTCATACTGTTGGGCAACTGCGGCGTTCTGGATCGGTCAATTCAGGATTGCGGGATCATCATACCGACGCGCGCAATCAGGGATGAAGGAACCAGCTATCATTATGCAAAACCGAGCGATACCATAGAGGTAAACAAAAAATATCGGGGAGCGTTCAAAGAAGTCCTGAGAGATTGCGGCTATCCTTTTGTAGAAGGAATGACTTGGACAAATGACGCGTGTTATCGGGAGACAAAGGAAAAGGTAAGACGCAGAAGGGAGCAGGGCGCAATCTGTGTTGAAATGGAATGTGCCGGCATGCAGGCGCTCTGCGATTTCAGAGGGACGGAGTTTTTCCAGTTCTTCTATGCCGGAGATAATCTGGATCATTCCACCTGGGAGCCGAGGAGTTTATCCGGGCGCGCGCGTTTGGATGACAAAACAAAAATCATGTTGCTGGCGTTCGAGCTTGGACTGAAAATAATGCAAAGCAAATAGTTCCCAAAATCCTGTTGAACAAAATCGCTGTTAAGCATTTATTAAAAAGGCTGTTCTATGCACTAAATTCTGAGCTTCCTGAAATATTTCATTGGAAAGAGGAGGACCCTTTCATGAATCCCAAAATGCTCATTACGGACCTTGACGGAACACTGTTACGTTCTGACGGGAGCATATCGGAGCGCACAAAAGCTGCTTTGAAACGCTGTAAAGAGCAGGGGTTATTCGTTGTGATAGCTACCGCGCGATACTGGATTGGCGCGGAACGGTATATAAAAGAATTACAGCCTGATTATGAGATCACAACAGACGGAACCCTTATCCACCGGCACGGCTGTGAAATATACAGTTGTAGTCACGGGATCGCGGAAACAAACCAGATCATACAGGACATATTTGCGTTGGAGCATGATACGGAGATTACTGTGGCGGCAGGCCGTCAGGTGTTTTGGAACAGCAGGCACATTTCTGAATCTGAAAAATTACATAAAGCCGTGTATTGTGATTACAGCAAACCTCTCACTTGCCGCGCAAATAAAATAGTGGCTATGCTTCCCGATGATGAGACGGCATTAAAGATCGCGGAGAAAAACCATTGCAGGGTACAGGGCTATCGCGGAGAAAAGTGGTATGCTTTCCTGCCTGAAGTCTCCGGAAAGGTGCAGGCGATCCGGGAGTTGACAGATATGTTAAATGTCCCGTTAAACGAAGTCGTGGCTTTTGGCGACGATAAAAATGATATAGATATGCTGAAACTATGTGGGATAGGCGTCGCGGCGGGCAATGCCATTTCAGATGTCAAAAATATAGCAGATCACATTACCCTGACAAATGATGAAGATGGTATAGCAGTTTATTTAGAAAAATATTTACTACATTAAATTCGGGTTTAGGTGATAAATAATGAAGAAAAGATATTGTATAATACCTCAAATATTGCTTCTGTGCTGGTTTTTCCTTGATATGACAGGTGTCTATTTCAGTAATACTTATTTAGTAACATGCTCATATAAGGATGACGGAATATTTTTTCTTATTTATTTAGTGGCGATGATATTATTCATATTTACGGAAAAAGTAGGAAAATGGACTGTTGCGGTATGGACATCAATATGGTTTGTAATTCAATTCTTATGCCACGAATGGTATACCATTTTTGGTAAAGGGATAATGGGTTCACTTGAAGGTAAGATAAAGTTTTTTTCAGGGACTATAAAGTGGCTTGAAATTGATGGAAGATATATACCCGATGTTTATCATACTATTTTGCATATTCTCATTTTAACGGTTGTTATAACGTCGGCAATTTATATCAGAAATTCTAAAAAAGAGATATAAATTCCAGTCTATTGGGATACGATCAAATTGGGATTCGGAGATTCAAATGAGACTGAGACCTTACATAGCAAATAGAGATTTTAAATATATATCAGAATGGATTGATAACGAAAGGACTCACGCCTTTTGGTGTGCAAGTCTTTTGCCATACCCCATAACGCAAAACTCTTTCCATGATTTATTAAAGAAAAATGCAATGGATTGGGCGGACAGCGCTTATGTTGCGACTGAAAATAATGGACAAGCAATAGGCTTCTTTTGTTATTCTGTCAATCCAACAGATAATATGGGTTTTCTAAAATTTGTAATCATAGATAAATCAAAACGTGGAAAAGGTTACGGAAAAGAAATGCTAGATCTGGCTCTGCAATACGCCTTTCAGATAACAGGCGCATCAGCGGTTCAGTTAAATGTTTTCAGTGAAAACGCATTGGCGAAACGATGTTATGAAAAAGTCGGTTTTGTTGAGAGACGTGTTGAAAGAGATGTATTCAAATTTAAAGACGAGCTGTGGAGCAGATGTAATATGACGATATTAAAACAATAAAATCCAGTTTGACAAACATAGATTGCGACAACAGAATGACAACAAAAGATATGATAGGCTATATTCTATGGATAATCTAAATGATATTGACACCTTGAACTAAATAGCCTATACAAAATCATTTAAGTCAAAGGGTCAAGGATCGAACGGGAATAGAGCGATAGAAATATTTTGTAAATGTCGTGAGCTGAAAATTTACAGTAAAAAGACAAGGAACGGATATAGGACTGTTCAACAAGAAGCATAAAGATTTTACCTTGAAAAATGGTACAATTATTGTACAAGAGGCTAGCCACCGCGGTAGCGATTTGTTAAATTGGCAAAGATAATTTCAGTGGCGATACGGAGGTAGAGTATGAGGATACTGACGATAAATATCCAAAACTTTCGAAAACTTTTTCAGTGCCATATAGATTTCAGCAAAAAAACAACACTTTTTGTCGGGGCTAATAATAGTGGTAAGACTTCCGCTATGGATGCTCTTGGAAAATTCCTTGCAGATAGGAGCATTCCTGTAATCCTTAAAAAGCAGATTTGCAAAAAATGAGTGTCACCCATAGAATGAAAGTTGTTAACTG
>CANRJU010000230.1 GCA_947631075.1 uncultured Lachnospiraceae bacterium | reverse complement strand
ACCCTGAATGTCTACGATCTTCAGGTCGCCCAGATTCTTAGCCTCGGCATAAGCCTTCAGATAAGCGGCTGCCTTCTTGCCCTCCAGCTCGAAGTCAGAACCTACCCATGCGGTGTAAAGGCTCTCATCCTCTACGTCTACCATACGGTCTACGATGATAACCGGGATGTCTGCGTCCTTTGCCTCCTGGAGAACGGTCTCCCAACCACTCTCAGTAACCGGAGCAAGTATAATGTAGTCTACTTCCTGCTGGATGAAGTTACGGATCGCTGTGATCTGGTTCTCCTGCTTCTGCTGAGCGTCGTCGAACTTCAGCTCATAGCCATTCTCTGCAGAGAATGTGGACTTCATGGACTCTGTGTTGGCTGTACGCCAGTCAGACTCCGCGCCTACCTGGGAGAATCCCACTACAATGTTTCCGCCATCCGAAGAACCGCTGTCAGATGCTGTGCTGCTACCGCTGTCACTGCTGGTAGAACCGCCATCCGATGCCGCGTCTCCGCCTCCGCAGGCAGTCAGTGCGAATACCATCATACCGGCCATCAAACCTGCGGCAATCTTTTTGAACAATCTTTTCTTCATGAATTAACCCTCCTTTTAAGTTTTTCATATTGTTCAACTCTTATGTTACTATATTATCAGAAAAATAACCAGAAAAAAATAGTTTTTTTTTCGATTTTTTGTGATTTTTTTATCTTCTTTCCCAAAATCGGTTAATTTTTTTACGATTTGAGTTGATTTTTTTACGGTTCCCAGGGGAGCCACACCTCCACGCGGGTCCCTCTCTGGTGGGTGCTGGCGATCCGCAGGCCGTAAGAGGCACCAAATTTCAGACGAATCCTCTCATTTACGTTGTAGAGGCCGTAAAAATCCTTCTTTTCCTCCCCGACGCTCTTGTCCGTCAGCCCCGCCTGGACCTGTAAAAGCCGCTCCTCCGTCATCCCGATGCCGTTGTCCTCCACCGCGATCACGCAGCAGTCTCCCTCCCGGCGCCCGGATACGCTGATTTTCCCCATGCCCCGCTTGTTCTTGATTCCGTGGTACAGGGCGTTCTCCACTAACGGCTGCAGCGTGATCTTGGGAATCTGGCAGCCGTCGAGCTCCGAGGGAATCCGGATGCTGTAGTCCAGAATATCCTGATAACGCACCTGCTGGATCTGAAGGTAGCTCGCCACATGGCGGGTCTCCTCGGACACCGTCACGATGTCCCGGCCCCCGTTCAGCGTAGAGCGGAAGAACTCGGAGAGATTTTCCACCATGTCCACCACGGCGTCCATGTCCCCGGCCTCGGCGAGCCATACGATCGTGTCCAGCGTATTGTAGAGGAAATGCGGGTTGATCTGCATCTGCAAGATCTCCAGTTCCGCCTCCCTGAGATTGCGCTGCTCCTCCGTCACCTGGTCGATCAGGGAGCTGATTTTCTCAATCATCGCGTTCAGGGAATCCCCTAACACCTTCATCTCGGCACCCCGGATGGGCTTTGCCCGGACGGAGAGGTCGCCGCCCGCCACCTGCTTGGTCACCTGGCTCAGCTCGTGGACCGGCCTCGTAATCGTCTTGGGAATATACAGCGCCATCAAAAACGCGAGCAGCCCGAAGGGAACCAGAATAATCAGGGATACCACCACCATCCGGATGTTCATTTCCCGCATATGGGAATACACAAGAGAACTCTGCAGATTTTCATAGTACAAAATCCGGAGCATGCTGTCCTGAATCGCCCTTGTGATGGTCTGGACGCCCGTCTCCCAGATCTCGATATTCTCATCATAGTGGCCGCCCTCCTCGATATTGTCCCGAATCCTGACGGTGTAGTGCTGCAGATTGTCCAGATTCCGCTCCGTCTCCCGGATCATCTGCTGGCTGTCCCCGCTGATTGCCGCACTTTTTATGTCAATCAGAATGCGCCTGGCGTTCTCAATGTCCGACACCGGCTTCTGCTCCTCGTATTCCTTATTGCCCACGACAATCAGATAGATCTTGTAATCATAGTTCTCCTTGAAATCCAGACTGAACTGGCTGATCACCGCCATATTTTTTACTGACTCGTTGTAGTAGTCGTTGTACTGGAGCACGTTGAAAAACCAGACGAACATCAGAATGACCATGGGAATCAGCATGGTGAGGACGGCCACGCTGATTTTCCGCGCCATGGGGAGATCCCTGTAGTTTCCCAGCCAGGAACGGGCTGTTCCCAAAATCGCGCCTTTTATTTTCCGGATCATGTCTCACCGCTCCGTTCCCGGTACTGCATCGGCGTGCAGCCGTTATTTTTTTTGAAAATGTAGGAAAAATAATGGGGATCTTTGTATCCCACTTCCTCGCTGATCTCGCTGCTCTTTTTATTGGTAAATCGCAGCAGCTCACGGGCCCTGTCCATCCGCACGTCCGTCAGGTATTTCATAAATGTCTGGCCGGTCTTTTGGCTGAACAGCGTGCTCAGATGATTGGGGCTGATATTCACATGGGCCGCCACACTGTTCAGCGTGAGTTCCGCGTCCTGATACCGCTCCTGGATATACTGCCTGGCGCTCTCCACCACGTCTCCTGTGCTCTGCCCGGCCAGGCGGTCGCGCTCCTCCATCACCCGGACAAATAATCCGGTCACATAATCTAACGTGCCCTCCAGCCCGGAAATGGTCTGCTGCATCTTCTCCGGCGTCTGGAACGGCTCCTCGGCCGCAAGCACTCCCTCCGCGCCGATTTCCTCCAAAAACTGGTTGGCGGCAAAATACATATCCATCACCAGGTATTGGCGGAACAGGAGGGAATTTTCCCCGGCGTCCCCGATGCCGTGTATATACTCCTCCACAAAGGGCCGGACGGCGTGAATCTCTCCCTCTCTGAGAAAATCGTGAATCTTCTGTTTGTCCATGTTGCCCGGCGACACATTGCCCACCAGGGACTGCACCTCCGCCCCCTGCAGGGCCTTTTCCTCCTGCTCCGCCTGGCGCTCCTGGCGAATTTTCTCCGCCACATGGTTGACGACCTGCAAAAGCTCCTCGCCCCGGATGGGCTTGAGAAGATATTCCTCAACCCCGATCTGGATCGCCGCCTTGGCATACTCAAACTCCTCATGGCCGCTGAGAATGATGATCTTGGTCTGCGGCAGCTCCCGGCGGATCAGGCGGCTGAGCACCAGGCCGTCCATAAAGGGCATCCGGATGTCGGTTATGACGATGTCCGGCTTCTCCCGGCAGATAATAGGAAAGGCCAGTTCCCCATCGCTGGCCTCTCCGCAGAATTCAAATCCGTTCTTTTCCCACTCGATATTATTTTTTATTCCCTGGCGGACGATAAACTCGTCCTCCACCAAAAATACTTTGATCATGTATTTCCTCATTTCTGAGCGAACAGGTTCGCTTTACAATCCTGTTTTCGCTCATAAAGAAGGGGCAGGTTTATTCTGCTCCCCGCAGAACAATCTCTGCCCCCGTCATCTTTCTTAATTATTTCATGGAATCTACTGCCGCGCGCTCGATCGGAAGTCCTGCCTTGTAGATCTTGATGAACTCGTCAAAGCCCTTTACGCCCTCCGGATTCGGAGCAAGCTCGCTGCCCTTCTGTCCCACAAATACTTTATTGTTCAGGTAATCGCCCAGCGTCTCGCCATCCTCTTTCTGAATCATGTAGGAAGCCAGCACGGCGATACCCCACGCGCCGCCCTCTCCGGCCGTCTCCATAACGGAAATCGGCGTATTCATCGCGTCGGCCAGAATCTGCTGTCCCACGCCCTTGGTCTTGAACAGGCCGCCGTGTCCGAGCAGCTTATCTACCTGAACGCCCTCCTCTTTGAGAAGGATGTCCATGCCAATCTTGAGCGCTCCCAGAGATGTGTAGAGATTTACGCGCATGAAGTTAGCGAGGTTGAACTTGCTGTTCGGAGTGCGGACAAACAGGGGACGTCCTTCCTCCATGCCCGTGATGTTCTCGCCGGATATGTAGTTGTAAGCAAGCAGGTTGCCGCCGTCCACGTCGCCCTCCATCGCCTTGTTGTACAGGGTGCCGAACAGCTTGTTCATGCTCACGTCGATGCCGAACGCCTCCGCGAACTCCTTAAAGATGTTCACCCAGGCATTGAGGTCGGACGTACAGTTGTTGCAGTGTACCATAGCGACCAGATCGCCGGACGGCGTGGTCACAAGGTCGAGCTCCGGATATACCTTGGAGAGTTCTTTTTCCATAACGACCATGGAAAATACGCTGGTTCCGGCAGATACGTTACCGGTGCGGCGCTCTACGCTGTTCGTCGCAACCATGCCGGTCCCGGCGTCGCCCTCCGGCGGGCACAGCGGCGCGCCCGGCTCCAGCGTCCCGGTGGGATCTAAGAGCTTCGCTCCCTCCGCAGTCAGCGTTCCGGCATTTTCTCCCGCGGTCAGAACCTCCGGGAAGATGTCTAACAGCTTCCAGCCAAATCCCTTGTCCGCTATGGCGGCGTCAAAGGCGTCTACCATGGTCTGGTTGAACTTGCCCGTGGCGATATCGATCGGGAACATGCCGGACGCCTCGCCCACGCCGAGTACCTTCCTGCCGGTCAGCTTCCAGTGGATATAGCCTGCCAGTGTCGTCTGGAACTTAATGTCCTTTACATGCTCCTCGCCGTTTAAGATTGCCTGATACAGATGGGCAATG
>CANRJU010000229.1 GCA_947631075.1 uncultured Lachnospiraceae bacterium | reverse complement strand
TTCAGAATGATAAAACGCCGTCCGTCTCCCCGCGCGTTCATCATGGGAACCAGCCTCTTGATCTCCTCCTTTAATTTGCCGGAATTGGACTGTAAGCTCTCCTCCCGCTCAAAATGCGTGGCAATATCCGAAAAAAACGGCGTCTCCAGGTGGGCGGCATTGACGGGAAGGCCCATTTTGCCCAGATACACGCTCTGCCCCACCGCCCGCGCAAAGGTCGTCTTTCCGCCCTGATTGGGTCCTGTGACCACAAAAAAGGCAGGTCGCTCCGGGTAGGAAAAATCGTTGGCAATCACAGGTTCGCCCCGGCTCCCGTTTTTCCAGGCCAGCGCCAGGTCGTACACGCCCTGTCCGTTCAGGGCATATTCGTCCCCGATCCGCGGAATCGTCAGGTCGTACCCCATTTTTCTTGTTTTTTTGTAAAATTCATAAAATCCGATATAAAAGGGAATCTCTTTTTCAAACGTGAGCAGAATTTCCGGGTAAAAAGATGGATAGGAGTCGTAAAAAGCCAGTATTTCCCGGAATATCTCCGGATTGCTCTTTTTCAGCAGGTCGATCAGCGCGCTCTCCAGATCCGACGGCTCGTTCACCGCGTCGTAGATGTCCGTGATTACCGGCGCCTTGTCGGAAACGCCCAGCAGATCGGATAATTCCCGCAGAAAATCCCGGAAATCCTCCTGCATCTCATCCCGCTCGCGGATGGTGATCCACGCGTCGTCGACCGTCAGCTCAAAGCAGATCTGGGAATAAAAGGACAGCGCTTTTTCCAGCGCGTCCGCAAAGCCGCCCTCCCGCATCTGGCGATGGCAGTCGCGCGCGTATTCCCGGAGGGAGACAAAGCCGGAAGCGCTGAGTTCTTCCTGCTCCAGCGCCTCACAAAGCCCCGTCACCGCGTCGTAATAGGACCGGGCGGCCTCCAAGTGGTATCCGGCCCGGCGCAGCCCGTCCTGCGCCTCCTCCGAGAGCCGCTTGTATTCACGGGAGGCCTGCATGAGAGAACAAAATTCCCGAAAAGAAGAAACCAGTCCCTCCCGCGCCGCGAGCTCGCCAAAAATCTCCTGCCGATAGGAAATGTCAGCCGGGTCGCCGGGAAATGTGTAGAAAAAATCCCGGACCGAATATCCCTGCACTTCCCTGCGGATCATATTCAGCAGGCTGTCTAATCGTAAATCTTTGAAAAATGGCGGTTCCGACGTCTCGTAGGACAGATTCCCTTTCCGGGAAAGTATGCTTTTAAATTCCATGTTTATTTTTCGTCGTCCTCTTCTTCCTCCGCGTCGATCTTGATCGCGCTGGAGGATAATTCATCAATGGCGATGGACAGCGGCTTGGGGCAGGACTGGGTCTCCGTGAGAGGCACCGAGCCCGCGATGATCTGTCTGGCCCTCTTGGCGGTGGCGAGGACGATGGAATAGCGGCTGTTTACCACCGGCTGCTCGCCCTGTTCAACCTCGCTGTTGGCAATATTCATTAAATCGGTGTAAGATGGGTGTAACATATAGGATTCTCCTTTCTACTATTATTACGGTACGCAATGATGATCGCGGTATGTCAAAATGATTGCGTTACGCGGAATTTATTCCGGCACGCCGAATACGTCTAACGGCCATATCCGGAGTATTACTTTTCCGGCTATATTTTCCCGCTTGACCGGCCCCGGTCCGCCGGGATCTTCTTCCGGCAGGGTCCGGCTGTCCAGGCTCACCGAGCGGTGGTCGCCCAGCACGAAATACTCATCCTCTTTCAGCGTGTAGGGCTTCTCTGCCAGACCGGGCTTATCCATGGCGTCCGTAGCGTAGGGATCGTCGATTACGGTGCCATTTATGTAAATATTCTGGTCCCTGATCTGAATCGTCTCTCCCGGCAGCCCGTATATGCGCTTTACATAGTATTCATCCCCCTTATCCTTTCCGTGGGGATAAAACACGATAATGTCATACCGCTGCGGGTCGTTGAATTGATAGGTCAGCTTATTTATCAAAAGGCTCTCGCCGTTCTGCAGCGTATCCTGCATGGAGTTGCCGCTGACTACGGTCCTCTGTATGATGTAGTTGGGAACCACATACACGCAGAAAATAACCAGCGCCACGTAGACAAGCCCCTCTATGGCATAGCTGAGGGGAGAGCGCTTTTTCTTTTCTTCCTCCTGCTCTTCCTCAGGGTTCTCATTTACAAGTTCTTCATCCCTCACGAAATAACATCTCCTTCCAAAAATTGCGCCAGCTCTTCTTTCATGGAGCAGATAAATTTCTCGCAGTAATACGGCTCGCAGCTTTTGTTCTCAATGATGCTGTGAACCTGCTCCACGGCCCGCGCCAGGTCGTCGTTGACCACTATGTACTCGTATTTGTCCATATAAATCGTCTCTTCATTGGCGCGCTTTAACCGGCTCTCAATCTCCTCAGGACTCTCGGTGGCCCGGCCGATCAGCCTCTTCTTCAGTTCGTCCGCCGAGGGAGGCGCCACAAAGATCATCAGCGCGTCCGGGAACTGCTCTTTCACCAGCATCCCGCCCTGCATCTCGATTTCCAGAAGGACGTTCTTTCCCTCCGCTAACTGCTGCTCCACGGCCTTTTTCGGGGTGCCATAATAATTGCCCACGTACTCGGCCCACTCAATGAGCTCGCCCGCCTCGATCATCTTCTGAAATTCTTCCCGTGTGTGGAAAAAATATTCCCTGCCGTGTACCTCTCCCTCCCTGGGAGCCCGGGTGGTGGCGGAAACCGACAGAAAATAGGGGTATTGCTCAATCAGCTCGCGCATGATCGTCCCCTTGCCCGCACCGGAAAATCCGGAAATAACAACTAATACTCCGCGCTTCATGACAACCTCCGATCTTCTTCCGCATTCATTCGGGCAGCAATGGTCTCCGGCAAAAGGGAAGACAGTACAATGCTCTGATTTTCCATGACTAACACCGCTTTCGTCTTTCTGCCGCAGGTGCCGTCCGTGGCCGTCCCCTGGTCCCTGGCAGCCTGGATCATGCGCTTGACCGGCGCGGCGTCCGGGCTGACAATGCAGTATACTTTGTCGCTGTTGACTACGTTTCCATAACCTATATTGACGAAACTCATCGCTATCTCCTTTTATTCTATATTCTGAATCTGTTCCCGTATTTTCTCAATCTCTGTCTTCAGCTCAATGCCGCAGTTGGATATCTCGATGTCATTTGCCTTGGAGAGAATGGTGTTGGCCTCCCGGTTCATCTCCTGGGTGATAAAGTCCAGCTTGCGCCCGATGGCGCCGCCGTCTTGCAGCGTCTCCTCCATATGGCTGATGTGGGTCTTTAACCGCACCATCTCCTCGTCCACGCAGACCTTATCGGCAAATACTACCAGCTCCGTCGCCAGCACGCCCTCGTCCAACTTGTTATCCTGTAAGAGCTCCCTCGCCTTCTCGGCGATCTTCTGCCGGTACTCCGTGAGAATCTCCGGCGCCCGGTCGGCAATCTGATCCACCAGCTCCCGCACCCGCGCCAGCTTCGATAAGAGGTCGTCCCTCAGCTTCTCGCCCTCGGTCCGGCGGCTCTCCACAAAGCGCGCGCCGGCCTCCTTCATGGCCTCGTTCAGAAGCTGCTCCATGGTCTCCGGCTCGATCTCCGGCTCCTCCAGCGTGAATACCTCCGGCAGCGTCGCGATCATATAGGCGTCGGTGTTGTCCTCCAGCTTCAGATCTCTTGAGAGCCTGCGGATCCCCGCCAGATAGGCCTCCGCCGTCTCCCGGTTGTAGGTGATGCCGGCGCTTTTTTCACTCAAGTCTTCGAAGCTCACCGAGAGATCCACCTTGCCCCGGTCGGCGTAGTCCTTGACCTGCTTGCGAAGAAGCGTCTCATAGGCGCTGAGTTTCCGGGAAAGCCGCAGCCCGATATCCAGATACCGGTGATTGACCGACTTCATCTCGATGGTAATCTCATAGTTTTCATTTTTGGCCTCTCCCCGGCCAAATCCTGTCATGCTCTGTATCATAAATAAGGCCTTTCTTATGTGATATAATCTTAATGACTATCTGTTTTATTATAGTGCATTGGCCTTTAGAAGTCAAGATTTCTCTTTCTTTCATTGCGCATTTCGTGTATAATGGGATGAGAAATAAAAGAAAAGGAGAATTTTCATGGCTTTTGATGGAATTACCGTTGCCGCTCTGGTGAAGGAGCTGTCCGACAAGCTCGCCGGCGGCCATATACAGAAGATTGCCCAGCCGGAGCCGGACGAGCTTCTTCTCACGATAAAAAATAACAGGGAAAATTATAAGCTGCAGATCTCGGCCAGCGCCTCTCTCCCCCTGATGTATCTGACGGCGCGCCCCAAGCCCTCTCCCATGACGGCGCCGGGGTTCTGTATGCTGCTGCGCAAGCACTTAGGCGGCGCCAAGATCCTCGCCGTGCGCCAGATCGGCTTAGAGCGGGTGGTGCAGATGGAGATGGAAAATTTAAACGAGCTGGGGGACGTGGTGCGGCGCTCTCTGATGGTTGAGCTCATGGGCAAGCACAGCAATATTATTTTTGTGGACGACCAGAATAAAATCATAGACAGCATCAAACACGTCAACGGCATGGTCAGTTCCGTGCGGGAAGTGCTTCCGGGTCGGGAATATTTTATTCCCAATACCATGAACAAAAAGGACCCTTTCGCCCTGACCACCGAGAT
>CANRJU010000228.1 GCA_947631075.1 uncultured Lachnospiraceae bacterium | reverse complement strand
GGCAGTATGCCACCAGCGAGAAGGGCGTGTTTACGGCCGGGGATATGCACAGAGGGCAGTCCCTGGTGGTGTGGGCCATCCGCGAGGGACGGGAGGCTGCGCGGGCGGTAGACGAGGACCTGATGGGGTACACCAACTTAAATTAAGGTTAAAGGCAAGCGGATATCCGGCGGCGCCGTCGTGGGCGTCGTCGGTTTCTGGCGCGTATGAAATCTCCGGCGCGGGGACCCGGCGAAGGAGGTCACCGGCGCGTCAGACATGGTAAAAAGAAAGGAGAACTAGATATGGCACATTATACGAAGGAAGATATCCTGCATCTGGTGGAGGAGGAGGACGTGGAGTTTATCCGCCTCCAGTTTGTGGATACTTTCGGAAATCTGAAAAATATGGCTGTCACGGCCAAGCAGCTCAATCTTGTACTGGATAACCGGTGCACTTTTGACGGCGCCGCCATCAAGGGATTTGACACGGGGGATGTGGACGAACTGGTCCTGGTGCCGGATCTGGACTCCTTTGCCATTTTCCCGTGGCGCCCCCAGAGGGGCCGGGTGGCGCGCTTCATCTGCGACGTCCAGTACCCGGACGGGCGTCCGTTCATGGCGGATTCTCGTTATATTTTATCACAGGTAGTAAAAGAGGCGGGCGAGGAGGGCTACACCTTCAACGTGAGCCCGGAATCGGAGTTCTACCTCTTTGACACGGCGGAGGACGGCTCGCCGACGACGTCGACCGGGGAGAAGGGCGGCTTTTTCGACATCGGACCGGTGGACGCCGGGGAAAACGCCCGCCGCGACATCGTGCTCTCGCTGTCGGAGATGGGATTTGAGATGGAATCCTCCTATCACTCCAACGAGAGCGCTCAGCACTGCATTGATTTTAAATACGACGACTGCATTCACTCCGCGGACAATATCATGACATTTAAGCTGGCGGTCCGCACGGTGGCAAAGCGCCACGGCCTTCACGCGACCTTCATGCCGAAGCCGAATTTCGGAAAGCGCGGCTCCGCCATGTTCTTTAACATGTTTCTGTGCAGGGACGGAAAGAATGTGTTCAGCGATCCGGAGGAGGAATACGGACTCAGCAGGGAAGCATATTACTTTATGGGGGGCATCATGCGCCACATCAAGGGCATGACCCTTATCAACAATCCGATTATCAATTCCTACAAGCGCCTGGTGCCGGGCTTTAACGCCCCGGTGAACATCAGCTGGTCGAGGAAGAACCGCACGCCGCTCATGCGCATCACGAGCACCGGCGCCATCGGTCCGAGACTGGTCCTCAGAAGCCCGGACGGCGCGAGTAACCCCTATCTGGTGCTGGCGGGATGCCTGGCAGCGGGGCTGGAGGGAATCCGGGAGCGCATCGAGCCGCCGGAGAGCCTCGACGACTATCCGGAGGGCGAGAGCGCGGCATTTGACATTCTGCCCCGCACGCTGATGGAGGCGATTCAGGAATTTCAGAAGGATGAGTTTCTGCAGAGGGTGTATGGGGAACAGCTCTCGGAAATTTTTATTCAGAGGAAAAAAGCGGAGTGGAACGAGTTCTGCGAGCAGGTCACGGCGTGGGAAGTGGAAAAATACCTGGACCGCATCTAGCATTTGAAGGCTTGGGATAGCATCCTCAGAACAGCGGGTTTACGGTAATTGACAGCAAGGGGGCGTGGACTATTCTGCAAATAATCATAGCATTTCCCAAACTGGAAGATGCAAAAAAATTAAAAAATGTTTTGAATAAGAACGGGTATGATGATATACTAGCATGTAATAGCGCATCCCAGGTCATTGCTGCCGCCAATGAAAGTGACGGCGGCATTGTGCTGTGCGGCTACCGGCTGACGGATATGCACTACCGGGAGCTGTACGGCTATTTGCCAAGGGAGTTCCGGATGCTTCTGGTGGCGTCTCCGGCCAAGCTCCAGGAGTGCTCCATCGGGGACATCATGTGTCTTTCCATGCCCATCCGCGCCTACGAGCTGGTGAGCACGCTGCGGACGATGGCGATGGAGCTGTTGAAACCAAAGAAAAAGCCGCGCAAAAAGAGCCGCACGGAGAGCGAGCAGCGCGCGATTGACGACGCCAAGGCGCTTCTGATGCAGCGGAACCATCTGTCGGAGAACGAGGCGCACAAGTACATACAGAAGCTAAGTATGGACAGCGGGAACGGCCTGGCGGAGACGGCGGAGATGATATTAACGGTATATTAAAAGGAGGACGACATGAAGGCATATCTTATACTGGAGGACGGCACCGTGTTTGCAGGCAGGAGCATAGGAAGCACGAGGGAGGTCGTCAGCGAGATTGTTTTTAACACATCCATGACCGGATATCTGGAGGTCCTGACGGATCCCAGCTACGCGGGACAGGCTGTGGCGATGACGTATCCCCTGATTGGAAATTATGGCATCTGCAGAGAGGACATGGAGGCGAAGGGATCCCGCGTGGACGGATTCATCGTCCGGGAGCTGGCGAGAATCGGAAGCAATTTCCGCAGCGAGCAGAGCATACAGGATTTTCTCCTCGAGCAGAACATCCCGGGCATAGAGGGCATTGACACCCGGGCGCTCACCAAGATTCTGCGGGAAAAGGGCACCATGAACGGCATGATCACGACGGCGGAGCCAAAGGATATGCCCGCCGCCCTGAAGCGGATAAAAGAATATTCTGTCCGGGGCGTTGTGAAGCGCGTCACCGCGAAGGAGGCGGTTTCCTACCGGCCGGGCGATCTGGGCACAGATAGCAACATTTCTGTTACAAAGAAGGTTGCTATTCTTGATGTTGGAACCAAATTTAATATCGCCAGGTGCCTGTTAAAGAGAGGCTGCGAGGTGACGATCTACCCGGCGTTTACCAAGGCGGAGGATATCCTGGCGGGAAATCCCGACGGGATCATGCTCACCAACGGCCCCGGCGATCCCAAGGAGTGCGTGGAGGTGATCCAGGAGCTGAAGGAGATCTACGCCTCGGACGTGCCGGTGTTTGCCATTTGTCTGGGACACCAGCTGATGGCGCTCGCCTGCGGGTGCGATACGGAGAAGATGAAGTACGGGCACCGGGGAGCCAACCATCCGGTCAAGGATTTAGAGACCGGCCGGGTGTACATTTCCTCCCAGAACCACGGATACATGGTTCGGGCGGAGTCGGTGCCGAAGGATGTGGCGGAAGTCGCTTTTGTCAATGTCAACGACGGCACGGTAGAGGGGCTGAAATATAAAAATAAAAGGATTTTCACGGTGCAGTTCCACCCGGAAGCCTGTGCCGGGCCAAGGGATTCAGAGGTGCTGTTCGATCGGTTTATGAAGATGATGGAGGAATAGTGACATGCCAAAAATAGAAGGAATCAAAAAAGTATTAGTGATCGGCTCCGGCCCGATCGTCATCGGCCAGGCGGCGGAGTTCGACTACGCCGGCACTCAGGCGTGCCGCTCCTTAAAGGAGGAGGGCATGGAGGTCGTCCTCATCAATTCCAACCCCGCCACGATCATGACGGACAAGGACATCGCCGACCGGGTGTACATCGAGCCACTGACGCCGGACGTGGTGAAAAAGCTGATCGTGAAGGAGAGGCCGGACAGCATCCTGCCGACACTGGGAGGACAGGCGGCCTTAAATATTGCCATGGAGTTAGAGGAGGCCGGTTTTTTAAAGGAGCAGAACGTGCGCCTGATCGGAACGACGGCGCTCACGATAAAGAAGGCGGAGGACCGCCTGGAGTTCAAGGAGACGATGGAGAAAATCGGCGAGCCCATCGCCGCCAGCGTCGTGGTGGAGACCGTGGACCACGCGGTGGAATTCGCGGATGAGATCGGGTATCCGGTCGTGATTCGCCCCGCCTATACGTTAGGCGGAAGCGGCGGCGGCATCGCCCACGATGAGACCGAGCTGCGGGACATCTGCGCCAACGGCCTCCGCCTGAGCCGCGTGGGACAGTGTCTGATCGAGCGCTGCATCGCGGGCTGGAAGGAAATCGAGTACGAGGTCATGCGGGACGCGAGCGGCAACTGCATCACCGTCTGCAATATGGAAAATATCGATCCGGTGGGCGTTCACACCGGAGACAGCATCGTGGTGGCCCCCTCCCAGACGCTGGGGGACAAGGAGTATCAGATGCTCCGTTCGGCCGCCCTCAACATTATCACGGAGCTCCAGATCACGGGCGGGTGCAACGTCCAGTTTGCCCTTCACCCGGAGAGCTTCGAGTACTGCGTCATTGAGGTAAATCCGAGGGTGAGCCGTTCATCCGCCTTAGCATCCAAGGCGACCGGCTATCCCATCGCCAAGGTGGCGGCCAAGATCGCTCTCGGCTATACATTAGACGAGATTCCGAACGCCATCACTGGCAAGACATTTGCCAGCTTTGAGCCGACATTAGATTACTGCGTGGTGAAAATCCCGCGCCTGCCATTTGACAAATTCATCAAGGCAAAGAGGACGCTGACGACCCAGATGAAGGCGACCGGCGAGGTTATGAGCATCTGCGACAATTTCGAGGGGGGGCTCATGAAGGCGCTGCGCTCGCTGGAGCAGCACATTGACAGCCTGGATATCGGGCGCTACAGCGACCGCTCCAAGGAGGAGCTCTTAGAGCGCATTGAGATTGTGGACGACCGCCGGATCTACATTATCGCGGAGCTGCTCCGCAAGGGGGCG
>CANRJU010000227.1 GCA_947631075.1 uncultured Lachnospiraceae bacterium | reverse complement strand
ATCGGCTGCGAGGCGGCGGGCCGGGGCGTGAACACGGCGGATACGGCGGCCACGATCGCCACCGGGACACTGGGCGTATTCCACGGCATGAAATCCTATTTCTGCCAGGACGAGTACGGGCAGATCGCGCCGGTGTACTCGATCTCGGCGGGATTAGACTATCCGGGCATCGGACCGGAGCACGCGAATCTGTATGATACGGGGCGCGCGCAGTATGTGTCCATCACCGACGACGAGGCGGTGGAGGCATTTGAGTATCTCTCCCGGATTGAGGGAATTATTCCTGCCATCGAGAGTTCCCACGCGCTCGCCTACGCGAGAAAGCTGGCGCCGCAGATGGAAAAGGACCAGATTATTGTAGTCAATGTTTCGGGGCGGGGAGATAAAGACGTGGCGGCAATCGCCAGATACAGGGGGGTGGATATCCATGAATAAGATTGCGGAGGCATTTGACAACAAAAAAGCGTTTATTCCCTTTGTGACGGCGGGAGATCCGGATCTGGACACCACAAGAGAGCTCCTGCTCGCCATGCAGGAGGCGGGGGCGGATCTGATTGAAATCGGTATTCCGTTCTCCGATCCCGTGGCCGAGGGGCCGGTAATTCAGGAGGCGGACCTTCGGGCGCTCCAGTCGGGGACGACGACCGACCGGATTTTTGACATGGTACATTCCATCAAGGACCAGATGCGGGTGCCTATGGTATTTATGACCTACATCAATCCCATCTATGTGTACGGCACGGAGAAATTTGCGAAAAAGGCAAAGGAGTGCGGCGTCTCCGGCGTGATTGTGCCGGACGTTCCCTTTGAGGAAAAGGGGGAGATCGACGCGGTGTTCGCGGAGCAGGGCCTGACGGTGATTTCCATGATCGCGCCGACGAGCGCGAGCCGCGTGAAGATGATCGCGAAGGAGGCAAAGGGATTTCTCTACTGCGTGAGCTCCCTGGGCGTGACGGGCGTCCGCACGCAGATCAATTCCGGCATCTCGGAGCTGATTCAGGTAGTGAGGGAGATCACGGATATCCCCTGCGCCATCGGATTCGGCATCTCCACGCCCGAACAGGCGCGAGAGATGGCGTCCATCTCGGACGGCGCCATCGTGGGGAGCGCCATCGTGAAAATCGTGGCGCAGTACGGAAAGGACAGCGTCCCCCATGTGGCGGAGTATGTGAGGTCCATGAAGGAGGCCGTGAGGTCTTTATAGGCATTTGGGAGAAATGTCATGATCGGATGCAAAAGACACAAAAATTACACTTTTCTTTTCTTTTTTTTCGTGATATACTGAAAAAGATAAAGATTGTTTAGGAGGAAATTAAAGTGAAAAAGCAATATACGATTGCCGCGGTTATTGTGCTGATGGCGGCAGTTCTCACAGGATGTTCATGGGATGATGTCAAGGCGAAATTCGTGGGCGACCCTCACAGCGCGGACGCCACTTCTTCGGCGGTGTCCGGCGGGCCTGTAGAGATAGAGGATTACGACCCGCTCGAGTGCATAAAGCTCAGTGATTACAAGGGCGTTGAGGTGAATTGCAAGGTCAAGGATTCTGAGATTGAGGATCAGAAGAACAACTACCTTTCCCAGTACCCTAAGGAGAAGAAGATCAAGAAGGGTACCTGCAGCACCGGCGATACGGTTAACATGGACTATGTCGGCAAGATCGACGGCAAGGAGTTTGACAACGGCTCCGCGGAGGATCAGGAGCTGACTATCGGAAACTCCGGATTCATCGAGGGCTTTGACGAGGGCATGGACGGCATGAAGGTCGGCGAGACGAAGGATTTGAACCTGAAGTTCCCGGATCCCTATACCAACAACCCGGATCTTGCAGGCAAGGACGTTGTGTTCACCGTTACGATCAATTATAAAATAAAGACTTCTCCGAACACCTTCGACGACAAGTTCGTGAAGAAGTACACCTCCTACAAGACGGTGGAGGAGTTTGAGAAGGAGACGAGAAAGGCAATCCAGACGAACAAGGAGGAGTCGGCCGGCTACACGGCTATCACCACAATCACGGAGAACTCGGAGCTGATCACGGCGCCCGCCACTCTGAAAGAGGCGTACCGCCGCCAGATGGACGCCATGAACCGCGCTTCCATCCAGATGTCCTACGGGGACAGCGTAGATTTTGACACGGTGCTGGCTCAGATGGGCTACACGAAGGAATCCTATGAGAATCTGCTTGACAAGACGGCGGAGAGCCAGGTCAAGTACCAGATGGTAGTAGAGGCCATTATCGCGAAGGAGAACATTCCGGAGCCCACCGACCAGGAGATGAGTGATTATGTCTCCCAGATGGCGGCCAGCGCCCAGATGACGTTAGACAACTACAAGCAGTACTATCAGTTTTCTTTTGGAGACGCGATCAGCTTTGACGATTACAACCTGACGGCCTATCACTACGATAAGGCAGCAGAGTTTGTGAAGAAGAACGCGAAGATTAAGAAGTAGCAGGAATATATGGGAATGACATGGAAGTTTTATGATGAAAATGGCTATTGATTCCGAAATCACGCAGAAGAATTATGAGCGCGAGCTACAACTATGTCAAAAAGCAGGCGGCGATATTGATCTATATCGCCGTCTCTCCTTTGATGTTTTCCAGCTGGAGCAGATCCGGCTGGGTCTTGAGAAAGGGCTGCCGGTGGAGAATTACCTGGATCCGTCCCTGAACTGGATGGAGATGGAGGGGATTCGGACCGACCTGGAGACGGGGATTGACATGGGGCCCTATCTGAAGAAGGGCTTTGACCGGCTGCAGTGCGCGGAGATCCGCCAGGGCATCCAGAAGAAGTTAGATATTTCCAAGTATGCCAACACGCAGTTTCTCTCCTATCAGATGCAGGAGATCCGCCAGGGACTGGAGAAGGGACTGGATGTGGACAGTTACGCGGACGTAGCGTTTGACTGGATGCAGATGAAGGAGATCCGCCAGGGACTGGAGCGGGGATTGCCGGTGGAGCTGTACGCCAAACCGACGTTCAAGTCCTCGGTCATGCGGGCCGTCCGGCTGGGACTGCTCAAGAAGATCGACCTCTCGGGGTACGCGGAGAAGGGATATCCGGGGCGGGCTCTGATGGAGCTGGGCCGCGGAAAGGCGGCTGGAAACGACCTCAGCGAGTATCTGGAGCAGGGGTATAACGCCGAGCAGTTAGAGGAATTGAACAACGCCAACGAGCAGGGAGTGAACCTTCTTCCCTATTTCCGCAAGGAGTTCCACGGCGTGCAGATGCGGGAGATCGCCCGGGGGTTAAAGAGCGATCTGGATGTGTCCCTGTACGCCAGACCGGAATACAACTGGTTCCAGATGCGTGAGATCCGTCTGGGACTGGAGGATGGGATCGATGTATCCCAGTACGCGAGGCCCGAGTTCGATGTAGATCAGATGAAGGAGATCCGCAGGGGACTGAACAGCGGCGTGGATGTGTCCCAGTATGCGAAGGTCTACTACGAGCCGGAGCAGATGGAGAAAATGCGCAAGGATCTGGAGGAGAGCGAGAGCGAGGTCTCCGTGAAAGACGTCAAGAAGCTGCTCCAGGAGTCGGAAAACAGGCCCAAGGAAGAGAAGGACGAGAGGGATGAGCTGATTGCCAGCCTGCAGGAGCTTCTGCACCTCACGGATGACGAGGAGGAGACGGACGAAGAAGAGATGGAGGAGCTGCAGGAGCAGCAGTCCAAGGAATTTCTGCTTCAATCCTGCGTGGTCGTGTCGCCGGACCGCATGAAAGCCACCATCGATTTTTCCGAGCTGGTGGATATCATGCCGGACTATCTGGAGAAGCTCAACGAGGCGGAGATCATGCGTCACCTCAGGCATCATGACGTGAAGCAGGGAATTAAAAAAGACATCATTAAGAAGATTGTTAAAAATAAAGTATTTGATAGGCCGGTGGTTGTGGCGGAGGGTCGTCCTGCCAAGAATGGCGACGACGGCTGGTACCAGTACTATTTCCGCCGGGAGTTAAAGCGCAAGCCCAAGGTGCTGGAAAATGGAACCGTGGACTACAAGAGCATGGAGCTTTTCGAGTCCGTGAAGCGCAACCAGCTAGTGGCGGAGTACCACTCGTCTACGGCGGGCGCCTTTGGTTTCGATGTTCTGGGCAACGTGGTAGCTCCCATGTCGGAGGACAAGAAGAAATACTACTCCAGCCTGGACGGCATCATCGAGGTGAACGATGAGAACAGGGAGCTGACCATCCGCAACCTCTACACGGTGACGGGCAATGTGGACGTCTCTGTGGGAGACATTGACTTTGACGGCGATGTGGATATCATGGGCAACGTGGATCCGGGCTTTTCCGTGACGGCGGCCGGCAACATCATGATCGGCGGCAACTGCGAGGGAGCCAAGATCGTGGCCGGGAAGAACATCGTCATCCGGAAGGGCTGCCAGGGACAGGGAAAGAGCATGATTGTCGCGGGCGGCGATATCACCGGACAATTTTTCGAGTCGGTCAATCTGGAAGCGGCGGGCAACGTGGAGGCCAGCTATCTTCTGAACTGCCAGGTGAAGGCTCAGGGCAAGCTGTTAGTGCAGGGAAGAAAGGGCGTTATCATCGGCGGCTACATATGCGCCAAGCAGGGCGTGAGCTGCTATGGAATCGGCAACGTGGCCGAGGTCAAGACGGTGCTGGAGGTGGGCATCGACAAGGAGGACATG
>CANRJU010000226.1 GCA_947631075.1 uncultured Lachnospiraceae bacterium | reverse complement strand
GTCTCTGGATCAGCAGATAGAGGGCTGTATCGTCTGTCGCGAACCGTGTCTTATAGTAGTTTTCCCACAAAAACTGGTTCAGAAAATGCCCTTCGCTCATGTAGATGGGGCGAAGGGACTCATAGGTTTCAAATATCTCCTGTACAAAAGGAGAAATCGGCTGAAATTTCATGGCTTCCTCCAAGATTTTTAAACGGTCATGCCTGGAATTTTTCCGCATTGGCGGCGTTTCTTTTGGCGCGGTAGCGCTCCGTGCCATCCAGGATTTTCTTGCGGAGGCGCAGGCTTTTTGGCGTGACCTCCAGCAGCTCGTCGGTGTCGATGTAGTCGAGCGCCTGCTCTAAGCTGAGCTCCCGCTTCGGCGTCAGGCGCAGCGCCTCGTCCGCCCCGGAGGAGCGGGTGTTGGTCAGGTTCTTTTTCTTGCACACATTGACCTCGATGTCGTCGGATTTGGCGTGCTCGCCCACGATCATGCCGCCGTACACCTTTTCTCCCGGTCCCACGAAAAGGGTACCGCGCTCCTGGGCGTTGTAGAGCCCGTAGGTGATGGTCTCTCCCGCCTCATAGGCGATGAGCGAGCCCTGCTTGCGGTAGGGGATTTCGCCCTTGAAGGGACCGTATCCGGCAAACTCGGTGTTGATGACGCCGTTGCCCTTGGTGTCGGTCATAAACTCGCCCCGGTATCCGATGAGGCCGCGGGAGGGAATGAGAAATTCCAGTCTTGTGGTACCGGCGTTTAAGGGCGACATGCCCTGCAGCTCGCCCTTTCGCTGGCTGAGCCGGTCAATGACGTTGCCGGTGAACTCGTCCGGCACATCCACGAGCGCCCGCTCCATCGGCTCCAGCTTTTTCCCGTTTTCGTCTTCTTTATATAAAACTTCCGCCTTGCTCACGGCAAATTCGTAGCCCTCGCGCCGCATGTTCTCGATGAGGACGGACAGGTGCAGCTCGCCGAGGCCGGAGACCTTGTAGGCCTCGGTGGTGTCGGTGTCCTCCACCCGGAGGGACACGTCGGTGTTGAGCATCCGGTAGAGGCGGTCCCTCAAATGGCGGGAGGTGACATATTTGCCCTCCTGTCCCGCCAACGGGCTGTCATTGACCAGAAAGTGCATGGCGATAGTGGGCTCGGAAATTTTCTGGAACGGAATCGCCTGCGGATTCTCCGGGCTGCACAGCGTGTCGCCGATGTGGATGTCCGCGATGCCGGAGATGGCGACGATGGAGCCGATGCCCGCCTGCTCTACCTCCTTGCGGTCCAGCCCCTCGAACTCATAGAGCTTGGAGATTTTCACGCGCTCGTTTTTGTCCGGGTCGTGGTGGTTCACGATGACGGCCTCCTGTCCCACGCGGATGCTGCCGTTGTCCACCTTTCCGATGCCGATGCGCCCGACGTATTCGTTGTAGTCGATGGTACTGATGAGGACCTGGGTGTCCGCCTCCGGATCCCCCTCCGGCGCCGGGATGTAGTCGATGATGGCGTCAAAGAGCGGTTTCATGTCTGTGCCCGCCGTGTCCGGATCCGTGCTGGCAGTGCCCTCCTTGGCGGAGGCAAAGATGAACGGGCAGTCAAGCTGCGCCTCGTCCGCCTCTAGGTCGATAAAGAGCTCTAAAATCTCGTCCACCACCTCGGCCGGGCGCGCCTCCGGGCGGTCGATCTTGTTGACGCAGACGACGACCGGGAGGGAGAGCTCCAGCGCCTTTTTCAGAACGAACTTGGTCTGCGGCATGGCGCCCTCGAAGGCGTCCACCACCAGGATGACGCCGTTTACCATTTTCAGCACGCGCTCTACCTCGCCGCCGAAATCCGCATGTCCCGGCGTATCGATGATGTTGATCTTGATATCATTGTATGTGATGGCTGTATTTTTAGAGAGAATGGTGATGCCGCGCTCTCGCTCTAAGTCGTTCGAGTCCATGACCCGCTCCTGCACCTCCTGCCCGGCGCGGAAGACGCCGCTCTGCTTGAGCAGTTCGTCTACCAGTGTGGTCTTTCCGTGGTCTACATGGGCAATAATCGCAATATTCCGTATGTTTTCGCATTTTGTTTTCATGGCATTTTCTTCCTCATTTCTATCAGACTGTTCTTCTCAAAAATCGTACAAAACAGAATTATACCACGAAGTATGAGGGCGTGCAAGAATGACTTGAAAAGCCTTTTCCGGAACCTGAAATGCCTTGACTTGAAGGGGCATATACGGTAAACTAGGAAGATAGTAGGATGTGAAGATGCGTGAAAAAGATATTTCGAATGATCCGCCGCCTCTATTACAATGAGACGCTGCGGTATCTGGCGGTGGGGGGCTGCACGACCCTTGTGAACATGGCGGCGTTTTACCTGTTCTGCGACGTGTTCGGGATCGATGTGACGTTAGGCAATGTGACGTCCATCGTCCTGGCCATCCTGTTCGCCTATGTGGCCAACAAGATGTTCGTGTTCTCCTCGAAGACGGCGGGGGCGCGGGAGACTTTTTTTGAATTCTGCCGCTTTGTGGGAGGGCGCATGTCCACCATGGCTATTGAGGTGGGCGGGGTCTTTCTCATCTATAACGTGATGGGATACCCCAAGATGGCGGCCAAGCTGGCGACCCAGGTACTGGTGATCGTCGGGAATTATTTTATCAGTAAGTTTCTGGTGTTCCGGAACCGGAAGGAAAAGGCGGAACAGGAACTTTGAGCAGATGAAAATTTACCATTCATTTGACAAAAAACTTCTTTATAATGGAAACATAATTTGAGACAGTCTGCCGCGGCGCGCGGCGTTTAAGAAAGGTGAGGTAGAGATGAAGCGATTTCGTAGGATCCGACAGAGAGGAATGGCATGTATTCTTATCGCGACGTTCGCGATTGTTCTGGTGGCGGGCTTTGCCGCCTTGTGGCAGGATCGCAGCCAGGCGGCGGCCGGGGATGAGATCTACATCATAGATCCGAGCGGCAATCATGTTGAAAATACGACGATTGCCATGACAGACGGCGTGATGCAGTTGCGCATGGACTCTTCGGGCACGCTGTACAACGACCCGGACAAGTACATAGTCGAGTGGAATATTTTCGCGAATGACAGTCAGGAGGCAGCGACGGAGATCGCGACCATCGAGGGAATCTCGAGCTCGAACTATACCGTTGCCATGATTACGGCGAAGTCTCCCGGAACCGTTACGGTCACCGTCGCGGTGACCCAGGTGGATTCGGGGGCTCAGCTTGCCATCGCCACCTGTAACGTCTCCGTTATGTTCGGCATCGACACCTCCCGGAACGATGACATCTACAAGTATGTCAATGCGGGTGACACCACCAAGTCTCTGGTGATCTATTCCGACCATCAGGGCGCTATACAATTGAACCCGAACTTTGGCGACCCGAACAAGACCCAGTGGCTCAGCAACAACACGGAAGTGGTAAAGGTGGAGAAGAACACGGGATCTTTGACCCCTGTGGGATCCGGTTTTACCACTGTGACGGCGACATATACCGTGGACACATCGGGCGGTCTGGAGACGTACATGGCCACGCTGAATGTCTATGTGATTCCGCGGGTCAGGCAGGCCAGCGGCGCCTACCAGACCACGTTGAACGCGGTGATGCCATCCGGCGAGTGCCTGTATACGGACACGGATTTCAGCAACAACATGGAAGTAATCCGCGGAAAGATTTACTGGGTGGTCAAAAAGGATGACGGCAGGGGAAATTCCGTCATTATCGCGGATTCGGAGGATAAGACATCGGATCTGATTTCCATCACGCCTACCAGCAGCCGGACCAATGAGCTGCGCGTCACGGGTATGGCGGGGGAGTACGATATTTATTTCTATGTAAAAGGAGCATATTTTGACGAGACCCGCCTGGATCCTCCCTACACGCCGACGGTTGTGCATCTGACCCTTCTGAGCAGCATCGGCGACAAGAAGGAGATTCTGAGCATCGGCGACAACTATAATTTTGCCGAGGCGTACGGCATGACGACGGAGGATTTCCTCCGGGCGTTTAATGTATCCGTGACCCTGTCTAATGGCGACAGTATAGCCAACTACGCGACCTATGACGACAAGACCGGGCTTCTGAGCACCTCGGCGGAGACAACTTTAAGGGCGACCATCACTGTCAAGGATGGGCAGGAAGATTATGTCAAGCAGTTGATGGGGCTGGATCAGGATGATCCCAGTTTTAGCAAATCATACACGACGACGCTTGAAGTGGTGGACCGGATTTATCTGGACCGGAGCAGTATTACGCTGTCGTTAAATCAGACTTACCAGCTCAATGTGGTGCTGACCAGCGTGTACGACGGGACGGTGGTGTGGTCCAGTTCGGATCCGGCCAGCGTGTCCGTGGATGAGAGCGGTCTGATCAAGGGAAACCGGGTGACGACTCAGGACGTTACCATCACGGCTACCATGAACGTGGGCGAGGGCGTGTACAAGACGGCCACCTGTCTTGTCAAGGTAGAGGCGGCGGTGGACGCGTTCACCCTCAATCCCAACAGCAAGCAGACCATGCTCGCCGGCGAACACGTCACCATTGTGGCCAATATCCGCCAGACGGTCTCCGTGGCTCCGCTGGACTGGATCAGTTCGGACACCAAGGTGTTCACTGTGGAACCGGCGGCCGACGGAAAGAGCGCCGTGGTGACGGCCGTGAGCGGCGGCGAGGCGGTCCTGACCGTGTACAATACGGTAAACCGCAAGTA
>CANRJU010000225.1 GCA_947631075.1 uncultured Lachnospiraceae bacterium | reverse complement strand
AGATTGAGAGAGAGCTAATCTGTTATGCTGTTTCTATATACCATCCGTTAGCGGAAAAGGAAGTGCTGACCATGAGGGACCTGTACGGAAAAAACCTGATGATAATGCATCCGGGCTGGTGTCAGCATATGGATGAGCTGCGCAGGAATCTTGAAGAAAAGCATCCCCAGATTCATCTTGTGGACTTTGACCTCTATGACGTGAGTATTTTTAATCAGTGCGAGCAGAGCCGGGACATTCTGGTATCCATAAAGAGCTGGAGCGTGGTTCATCCTCTGATGAAGGTGATTCCGGTAGAATGGGACGATGATTACACCATGCCGGTGGGTATTTTGTATTCGCCGCGGCCAACGGAAGTGGTAAAGAGGTTTTTGACCGCGCTGCAGGAGGTTCTGGATTCCTCCGGGTTATAACCACAGGTTAGAACTGATGAACTAAAAGAGACTTCTTAGGAGGTTCTCTTTTTTTTATACTATAAGAAAATAATATAGAGCTAATACAAAGTCCTGGCTCTGTATCAGGAAATGGAGAATGGGATGAAATACAAGATTGTGACCGGGTTAATTGCAATATTATTTTTGACAGCCTTGTCTGCCTGTGCGGCAAGCACTGATATTTTGCGGGAAAAGGGCGGTCAGGAAACAGTTTCTCCGGATAAAAAGGATTCCGGGGAGAGCGAGGGCGCATCTGAGGAGAATACAGATATGAATATCCGTCAAACAGGCTGGACAAAGGCCGTGCCTGCGGCCTATAAGGAAGACGCGGACAAAAAGGGAAAGGTCATGCAGGTGGTCTATAAATCAGAAGATTATGTGAGGGACAGCAAAGCAATCACAAAGACCGCGTATGTCTATACGCCTTATGGCTATAATGAAAACGATACCGACACGAAGTATAACATTCTCTATCTGATGCACGGATGGGGCGGTCACGCGGGGGAGTATTTTGAGTATGCGTCCACCAAAAATATGTTTGACCACCTGATTGAAAACGGGGATATTCCGCCGGTGATTATCGTGTCGGCTACCTTTTATAATGAGAACAGCGACGCAGACTTTAGCAGCTCGATTGATGAGTTCCGCCAGTTTCACCGGGACTTTGAGGAGCATCTGATGCCGGCCGTAGAGGGGCGGTTTCACACTTATGCCGCCTCCACATCGCCGGAGGATTTGAAAGCGTCCCGCGACCATCGGGCGTTTGGCGGCTTTTCCCTAGGATCTGTCACCACATGGCTTCAGTTCTGCTATGATTATGATTACATCCGCTGGTTTCTCCCCATGAGCGGTTCGTGCTGGTATTACGGGACTTATGGGGACTTTCAGTTTGAAAAGAATGTGGATTTTATCGAGCAGCTCGTGAAAGACAATCGATTGGATGAGAGGGGATATTTTATCTATCATGCCGTCGGGACCAAGGATGCGGTAAAGAGCCAGTCGATTGACATGTCGGAGGAAATGCTGTCGCGGGAAATTTTTACGCCGGATCACTATGTATTTTACCAGAAAGAGGGAGGCTACCACGATTTCGACGCCGTGCAGGAATATCTGTATAACGCGCTCCCTCTGTTCTTCCCGTCCGATTCTCGTGCCGGGGAAGATGCCTATACCGCAGATACAAAAATCTCCGATGTTATAAACGATCCTGTTTTTGGGGATTATGGGCGGCTGATTTTTCCGGTGGACGAAGGCTATTACAGCGGGAACACGCTGGGAGAGCTGCGGCTGACATGGTATAGCAACATTGATCCGGACAAGACGGTGGAGATTGCGAACTATATGAAAGCCCAGGCGAAAGACGGCAAGACAATTTTTTATGATATCTATACGGACAAGGAAAAGGCTGCCGATCCGGCCAAGGAGGACACGGGATTGTTCTTTTTTAAGGGGAAGCCCGGCGCGAGGTTCGCGGTCTGCAATGCGGGCGGAGGATTTGCCTATGTGGGAGCTATGCACGACAGCTTTCCCCATGCGCTGGAGCTTTCAAAGAAAGGGTATAATGCCTTTGCGCTGATTTACCGGCCCGGCGCGCAGACCGCGTGCGAGGATCTGGCGAGGGCAATTCGTTTTATTTTTGAACACGCGGAGGAATTGGAAGTGAATACCGATTGCTACTCGCTGTGGGGCGGTTCGGCGGGCGGCAGGATGTGCGCGTACCTCGGCAGTTACGGCCCGGTCCGCTTTGGAGGCGGAAATCTGCCAAGGCCGGGTGCTTGTGTTATTCAATATACCGGGCACAGCGAGTATGCCAAATCGGATCCGCCCACCTATTCCTGTGTGGGAACAAGTGACGGTATTGCAAATTGGCGTACCATGAAGGAGAGGGCGGACGCCATGTCCGGTATCGGCATCCCGACAGAATTTCATACATATAAGGGACTATCTCATGGATTTGGACTTGGGACGGGAACTGTGGCGGAAGGCTGGCTGGATGACGCGGTGGCGTTCTGGGAGAAGCAGATGAAATAAAAATAAAAATGGAGGTTTTCAAGATGAAGAAAAAAGTAATCATTATTATCTGTATCGTAGTGGTCGTCATAATCGCGGCGGCATTGATCGTTCCCCGGATTCTGGGAGGGGCTCATGTCGGAATCGACAATAACCCGGAGGCAGAGGTGAAAGGGGAGAGCAATATCCTTGTCGTCTATTTTTCATGGTCGGGCAATCTCCAGCAGATGGCGCGGTGGACCGCGGAGGAAACCGGCGGCGATCTGTTCCGCATTGTTCCGGCGGAGAGCTACGGAGAGGATTATGGAGCCTGCGCGGACCGCGCGAAGAACGAGCTGGATAACGGAATCCGCCCGGAATTATCCTCGCATATAGATGCTGAAACTATGGAGAAATATGACACCGTTTATCTTGGATTTCCGGTATGGTGGTACGATCTTCCCATGCCGGTGTGGAGCTTTTTAGAAGAATATGACCTGTCGGGGAAAACAATCATTCCCTTTTTCTCACATAACGGGAGCGAAGATGGGGCAAACAGCCTGAACCGTGTAAAGGAACTGGCGCCGGATTCCACCGTCCGGACGGAGGACGCTATTTCCATTCGGGACGCTTCTGTTGAGAGCTCGGAAAAGGAAGTGAAGGAATGGGCGGCAGGATTTTTGAAAGAAAACTGATATATACAGAGAGGAATGGTGAAAGATGATGAAAGTATGGAAAGAAAAAAGGAACCGCGCAGCCGCTTTTTTGATGGCGGCCGTCCTGATGGCAGCCGCTGTGGGCGCGATCAGCGCTCCTGCGCAGGCAAAAACTAAAAAGCAGAATGTGGTGGTGCTGTATTTTAGCAATACAGGAACGACCAAGTCCGTGGCAAAGAAAATTAAAAAGAACACCAAAGGAAAGCTAATTGAGATTGAGGCGGAGGATCCGTACACAGAAGAAGATCTGGACTGGGGAGACGAAAACAGCCGTGTGACCACAGAACATGAAAGCGCGGCTACTCCGGCAGAGAGTACGGTGCGCCCGGAGATAGAAAATCTGGGAGCCATTAAAAAGGCAGTAAAAAAGGCGGATGTGGTTTACATTGGCTATCCGATCTGGTGGGGAGAGGCGCCTCATATCATTTATACGCTGGTGGAAAATATCGATTTGAAGAAGAAAACCGTCGTTCCCTTTTGCACGTCCATGAGCAGCGGCCTTGGAAGCAGCGCAAAGCACTTGAAACAAAATGCGGTTATTTCCTCAAAGACAAAGTGGCTGAAAGGGCGCAACTTCTATGATGGAGCGACGCAGAAGAAAGTGGACAAGTGGATAAAATCGCTGAAGTATTAAGAAACATCTGGCAATCCGGATGGCGTCATCTCGCGACAGAAATGACGGGGAAATAGGAAAATGGAGGGATCAGATTGAAAAGCAGAAGAACATTCTTGTCATGGCTTCTTGTCACAGCGATGCTGTGTTCTCTATTGCCAGTTTCTGCGAGCAGAGTAATGGCCTCGTCAAAGATGCGGCTGAATAAAAAGAAAGTTACTTTGACAGTGGGAAAAAAGAAACAGCTGAAGGTAAAACATTTTCCTAAAAAGGCAAAAGTCAAGTGGATATCGAAAAAGAAAAAGATTGCTTCCGTTTCTAAAAAAGGCATGGTATCCGCCAGAAAAAAGGGAAAGACAGTCATAGTATGCAAAATACGTTATCAAAAGAAAAGGATTACGCTGAAATGCCGCATTACTGTCCGGACGAAAGAAACGACTTTCCCGTCCCCTTCACAGACGCCGACGGCGCCTGGCTCCGCGGGCGGGGCGGAGGACAACTCTACGGATCCGATTGACATCTCCCAGACGGGCATGACGAAGGGCGTACCTGCACAATACCAGACGGAAGCCGCACGGCAGGGCCAAGTCGTCCGCATGGATTATGAATCGGAGGATTATGTGAGGGACGGCAAAGCGATTACAAAGACTGCGTATGTCTATACGCCTTATGGCTATGATGAAAACGATACTGACACGAGGTATAATATCCTCTATCTGATGCACGGATGGGGCGGCCGTGCGGGAGAGTATTTTGATTATACGCCCACCAAAAATATGTTTGACCACCTGATTGAAAATGGGGATATTCCGCCGGTGATTATCGTGTCGGCTACCTTTTACAATGAGAACAGCAGTACGGACTTTAGCAGCTCGATCGAGGAGTTCCGCCAGTTTCACCGGGATTTTGAGGAGCATCTGATGCCGGCCGTAGAGGGGCGGTTTCACACTTATGCCGCCTCCACATCGCCGGAGG